>CAKUCT010000097.1 GCA_934643765.1 uncultured Oscillospiraceae bacterium | reverse complement strand
CCATTTCCAATAAGATCTATCTTCTCGTGCGCAACATCATGATCGGCATCGGGCAGGGCTTCCAGCCCGTCGCGGGCTATAACTACGGCGCGGGCAACCGCCGCCGCACACGCGAAGCCTTTACCTTCACCTGCAAACTCGGAACCGTCATCTGCATTTTTGCCGCAATCATCATCGCCCTGTTCGCAAGCCCCATCATGGCCTGGTTCCGCAACGACCCGCAGGTCATTGAAATCGGCCGGGTCGCGCTTCTGTATGCCTGCGCGGTCATGCCGTTTATGGCGTATTCCACGTTTGTCAATCAGCTCTATCAGTGCCTCGGCTACAAGCTCCCGGCAACGATTCTTGCCTCCTGCCGCCAGGGTATCTGCTATCTGCCGCTGATTTTCATCCTGCCGTATTTCTTCGGTCTGCCCGGCGTCCAGATGACGCAGCCGGGCGCGGACCTTCTGACGTTTTTCATCTGCATCCCGTTCCAGATCCTGTTCTTCAAAAAGCAGCTGGCGCTGGATAAACCCGCGGTTTGACGCATTTCCGCGCAGCCTGTCAACTTTGGCCGGCTGCGCGGCTTTTTTTGATCTTTTATTTACAAACTCTTCCGCGTTGGATATACTAAATAAAAAAGCACAAACTCTGTTCACGTGCAAGAAGGAGGGGCCATGAAAAAGCTGCACAGAGCCTGGGCGGTCTGCCTGGGCTGTACGTTGATGCTTCTGGTCGGCGGCGGGTTGGCCGTCAACGCATTCTCCGTCACGCAGCCGTATATTCTGTCTCAGAACGGCTTTTCCAACACGCAGACCTCCATGATTACCACCGTCCGCGCCGTGAGCTATCTTCTTTGCATGTTCCTCGTGCCGGTTTATTATCAGAAGCTCGGCTACCGCCTCGGCGCGGCGCTCGCAACCGGCTTCGGAGCCCTCTCCTTTTTACTGTTCGCTATGGCGCGCAGTCTGCCGGTCTACTATTTAGCCGGCGCCGTCGCGGGGCTTTCCTATGGCCTTGGCTCGATGATTCCGGCGACCATTCTGATGACGCGCTGGTTTTCTTCGCACCGCGCCGTGGCCGTCGGTCTGTGCTCGGCGGGAACGGGACTGGCAACGGTCGCGTTTTCTCCGGTTCTTTCCCTGCTTATTACGCGCTTTAGTCTGCGCGTCTGTTTCTTTTTTGAAGCGGGGGTGTGTCTGCTCGCCGCGGTGCTGGTCTTTGTCCTTGTGCGCGCCTGCCCGGAAGACTGCGGCATGGTGCCCTACGGCACCGCCGAAACAAGCAGCGCCCAGGCGCGCGCCCTGCAGGACATTCACCCAAGCCCGCTTCGCTGGGCGATGCTGTATGCCGGCATGGCGCTGCTCGGAGCGATTGCGTCCCCGGGCTTTTCCCACATGATGATTCTTCTGACCACCGCCGGTTTTACCGGCGCGCAGGCCTCCAGCGCCGTGTCGATCTTCGGCTTCGCGCTGATGAGCGGAAAATGCGCCTACGGCGCGGTCTGTGACCGGCTGGGCGCGCAGCGCACCAACTGGATTTTCGACGGAATGCTGCTGACGGGGCTGTTTTTGTGCGTCCTTGCAAACCTGCGCAGCAGCGCGCTGATGTACCTGTCCGCGGTTCTCTACGGCGGAGGCGTCCCCTTGAGCACTGTCGGCCTGAGTATTTGGGCCGCGGATTTCTCCCGGCCGGAGCAACTGGCCGGACGGATTCAGCGTTTTCAGATGTGCTATGCGGTCGGCGGGCTGGCGTTTTCGTTCATGCCAGGCGCATTTGCCGATCTGACGGGCAGTTACGCCCCGTCTTATATCGTCTTTTTGCTGTTTGGCGTCTACGCCATCGCCGTCGTCCAGTCGACCTACCGGCTCGGCAGCAGGGCCGCTGCGCGCGGCTGATTTCCCCGGAAAGAGAGGTTTTCTATGAATACCTGTATCAAATGCGGCCGCCCGATCGCGGACGGCGAGCTGTTCTGCAAGGAATGCGCCCTGAACCCGGACGTGTTTGTTGAGCCTTCTCGTCCGCGCCCGGCGCCGTCTTCCGCCGGCCGGATGCAGACGCCGGTCAAACGCGCGCCCGCGCCGAAACCCGCGCAAAAAGCGCCCGAGCCAATCAAAGGCGCGCCCAAAAAGCGCCGCACGGGCGCCATCATCGCCATTTTGTGCGTAATTACTGCCATTTCCATGGGCCTTAGCATCTATCTGATCTCCAGAGGCGCAAAGCAGCGGGCCTCGCTCCGGCTGCGCGAGTCCGATCTGGAAGAGCGCGAGCAGACGCTTGCAACGCTTGAGCAGTCGCTTGCCGACACGGAGCAGGAATTGCTGGCTGCCAAGGATAAGCTCTCCGAGCAGGAGCAGACCATCGACGATCTCAAGCAGAGCTTTTCCTCCGCACAGAGCACCGTCAGCCAGACGCAGTATGATATGACCACCCAGCAGGCGGAGCTTGACCGGATGACAGAGGAAAACGAGGCGCTCCAGCAGGAAAATGCGGCGCTGGAGCAGTCGGTGCAGACGCTGACGGCCACCAATGAAGAGCTTGCCTCGTCAAACCGGCTGTTTCTGACGAAATCCAAGTTCATGGATTCGTATGTCGTGTTCGTGGAAAACGATGGCACCGGCTACTATCATAAATACGGCTGCGACAAATTTGCGCAGACCAGCTTCTGGGCCTACAGCCGGAAGCTGGCTGAGGCCAACGGCTATAAGCCGTGCCCGAGCTGCTTCGGCTGAGCGGCGTTCCCATCAAGCCTGTATGCGCCCGTTCCGGCATGCGGAAAAGAGGTTTTTATGAACATTCCTGCGCTGATTGAGAAAATGCTCGTGTTATTTTTCGCCATCGCGGCGGGCTTTGTCTGCGGAAAGACCAAGGTGCTGGACGATTCGGCCAACCGCGCCATCTCCAAGCTGGTCGTCAAGCTGACAAGCCCGATGCTGACACTCAGTTCCGTCATGGGCAAGGCCCATCTTCTGAGCAACCGCGAAGTCCTGATGCTGACGGGCATTGCGTTTTTGCTCTACGGCACCAACATTCTCTTAAGCCGCCCCGTCGTCCGTCTGCTGCATGGCGCGCCGGAGGATACGGGGCTGATGCGCTTTTTGTTCATCTTCTGCAACATGAGCTATGTCGGCTACCCGATTGTGCAGGCGCTGTTCGGCGCGGACGCTTCGTTCTATGTCACGGTGTTCATCCTCTGCTCGCAGCTGTTCAGCTGGAGCTACGGCGTGCACCTGGTCAGCGGGCACGGGAAGTTCTATCTGCACTGGAGCATTCTGAAAAACCCCTGCATTCTCGCGTCCTTGACCGCCTACACCATTTATCTGACAGGCTTTGAGGTTCCGGCCGTGGTTGCCGCCTCGTGCTCGTTTGTCGGGCAGTGCACTTCGCCGCTCATCATGTTCATCACGGGCTGCGCGCTGTCGCTGATGCCGCTCAAACAGGTCTTCACCAACTGGCGGCTGTACGCGCTGTTTGGCTGCAAGATGATTCTGGTGCCGCTGCTGGCGTTCGCGCTGCTACATAATCTGATCAGCAATCAGCTGATTCTCGGCATCGTCATTGTCGCGCTGTGCATGCCGACGGCCACCAACGCAACCAACATCTCCTATCTCTACGGCGGCAACCACGCTCTGGCGTCCTCCGGCGTAATGATCTCGACGCTTTTGTCGATGGTGACAATTCCGCTGATGATGCAGCTCTTGTTCGGTTAGGGGTGTATCTAAAAACATGGCGGCAGCGAGCGTTCCCGCTGCCGCATTCTCATAAAACGGAGGTTTTCTATGAATCTGGAACAGCAGCTGCGTGCCTTCCGGCCCGCAAACGAACAAGAAGCGTCTGACCGGCGGCTGATGCTGCAGTACATGGCCATGTTTTCTAATCTCTACACCCGGGAAAATGAGATGGCGCACCTGACCGCGTCCAGCTGGGTGGTCAATCCTGCGCGGACGAAGGTGCTGATGGCCTATCACAATATCTACGATTCCTGGGCCTGGCTCGGCGGGCACACCGACGGTATGGAGGATCTTCTCGCCGTGGCGCAGAAAGAGGTTCTGGAGGAGTCCGGCGTGCAGACAACGCCCGTTTCTTCCGATATTTTTTCGGTGGAAATCCTCGGCGTAAACGGCCATGTCAAGCGCGGGCGCTATGTCTCGACGCACCTGCATCTGAATGTGACCTATCTTCTGCAGGCCGAAGAGGATCAGGCGCTACATATCAAGCCGGACGAAAACAGCGGCGTGCGCTGGTTCGCATTGGACGAGGTGCTTTCCAACACCCGCGAGCCCGAGATGTGCGTGATCTATCAGAAGCTGATGGACAAAAGCCAAATTCTATAAAAAAGCCCGCGCCATTTGCATGGTGCGGGCCTTTCGTTATGTTTCTTCGTCTGTTTTTCCGTCCGGGTCCGGGAACCAGGTAAACATCCGCGGATTGTTTTCCACCGTGTCCGGATCAATCCCCTTGCCCCGGCACCAGGCAAAAAACGCCTTGTTCAAAAACGCGTTGAGGTTCTGCATGGCGCTGTAGAGGTTGATTTCATCGTCTCCGACGAACAGAATCGTATTGATGCCGCCGCGCGTCATCAAGCTCCGCTGGCCCTTGATCTGGCTGTAGTGGTATTCCTTTTTCCCGCCGCGCAGCGTCTTGTATAAGAACGTCTCATCGCCATAGTAGATGGAAACCGAGAAATATGTAATCAGCAGGAAAATGCCCATTGCGATTGCGCCGATGCAGCCGATCAGAAGCAGCGTATCGCCGCCCTCCGGCATCCAGAATAAAAGCGCAACAATCGGGAAAAACACCATCAGGATGCCGAATATGGCGCTCTTTCTTGGCGGGCGGACGACATTTTTGCTCTTTTCCAGTGCGCTCTTGGGAAACAGCTTCCCCAGCAGCTTGTCAACCAGAAAGCAGCACAGAAAAACGACCGCGCCGATCAGTAAAATCCAGACAAATCTCACGCCAGCCCCTCCACATCCGCGCTCAGCACCGCATCGACCGGCACATCATAATCGTCGGTGTCCAGATGGTCAAACATCTGGAACCCGTAGCACAGCGCAACCGTCGGGTGCGTGGGGTGCGCGGCCAGGAATTTATCATAAAATCCGCCGCCGTAGCCGCAGCGGTGCCCCTGCGGGTCAAAGGCCAGGCCCGGCATCAAAACCAGCGCCTGTTCGTCGTCAGCCTCCGGGCCGTCTGCGATGGGCTCCGGAATACCGAACGCGCCCGGCGCAACGGCCGAAAGATCATCCAGCCAGAGAAACTTCATCGTGTCGCCATAGACCTTCGGCACGGCCACGCGCTTGCCGTCGAGCTGCGCCTGGCGCAGCATCGGTACCGTGCGCACCTCCTGATTATACGGCAGATACCCATAAATGCTCTTTGCCGCCTGATAGGCCGGGTGCGCGTGGAAGAGCGCGGCAAGCTTTTCGCTGCATGCATCAATCTGCGCCTCGCTCATCGCGCGCTTTTTCGCGCGGATGGCCGCGCGGAGTTCTTTTTTATCCATCGTCCGCCTCCTGTAACGCTTACATTCTTTTGTCTATTTTAGAACAAGAGGCGCCGTTCGTCAACGGCGGAAACAGCTGTAGCGTTCGCCGGGACAAAGCGGCGCGCCGGAAAGCGCGGCAAGCTCCGAGACGGTACAAAACGTGTATCCCCGGGCCTGCATGGCGTCGACAAACGAAAGCGCCGCGCGCACGGACGCGTCTGACAGATCATGCATCAGGACAATATCGCCCGCTCCTGCGTTTGCCAGCAAAAACGGCAGCACCTGTCCGCTTTTGCTTTTATCCCAGTCGCACGGGTCCACGGACCACAAAATCACAGACAGATCAAACGCGCCCGCCGCCTGCAGCAGCGCATCGGAATACAGCCCGCCGGGCGGGCGGAAGAGCTTGGGCGTCAGGCCCGTGAGCTCCGTCATCTGCTGCATGCACTCCGACAGATCTTCCATCGCCTCCGGCATGGTCATATGCTGCATATACGTGTGGCAGAAGCTGTGCAGGCCCAGCTCGTGCCCGTCTTCAGCTATGCGCTGCAGAACCTCCGGATACTGCTCCATCCGGTAGCCGCAGACAAAGAACGTTGCGTTTATCCCGCGCGCCGCAAGCCCGTCCAGAAGCGCCTGCGTCACCGGCCCGGACGGCCCGTCGTCAAATGTCAGCGCCAGATATCCCTTTGCGCTCTGTGCGCCGGCCTGCGCGCCCGGCAGGCTGGCCAGCAGCAGCGCCAGCGTCAGCAAAAAAATTCCCGCCCGTCTCATATTTTCGCTTCCCTTCGTTTTTCCTGGGGATAGTATGCACAAAAGCAGTGCGGATATTTGACGGCGCGGGAAAAATAGAGTATGATGATATGTAGAAAAATATGCCCTGTGAAACGCAGGCATCTGTGAGGAAACGTATGCTGGAGAAATTACGTCTCGTTGAAGAGCGATATATGGAAATGGCCGAGCGCGCCGGGCAGCCGGATTTTTATGCTGATCCCAAGGCCGCCTCAAAGCTTCTGCGCGAGCAGAAGCGTCTGGAGCCCATCGTCACAGCTTACCGCAGCTACCGCAAGGCGGAAACCGAAAGCGGCGAGCTGCGCGAAATGCTGGATTCCGGCGAGCTGGACCCGGAGATGAAGGAGCTGTGCCAGGAGGAGTATACTGCCTGCAAAAAGCAGCTGGACACGCTGGCGCAGGAGCTTAAAATTCTGCTTCTGCCGCGCGACCCGAACGATGAGAAGAGCGTGATTGTGGAAATCCGCGGCGGCGTCGGCGGGGAAGAGAGCGCCCTTTTTGCCCACAGCTTATACCGGATGTACACCATGTACGCGCAGAATAAGGGCTGGAAGGTGACGCTGCTGAACTACAACGAAACAGAGCTCGGCGGCATCAAGGAAGCCGATTTTGAAATAGACGGCGACGGCGCGTACTCGAGGCTCAAATTTGAGTCCGGCGTCCACCGCGTGCAGCGCGTGCCGGAAACGGAATCCGGCGGGCGCGTCCATACCTCAACGGCGACTGTCGCCGTGCTTCCCGAAATGGAAGAAGCCGAGGTTGATATCCGCCCGGAGGATATTGAGATGCAGGTCTTCCGCTCGTCGGGCGCCGGCGGACAGCATATCAATAAGACCTCTTCCGCCGTGCGGCTGATTCACAAGCCATCCGGTATTGTGGTCTCGTGTCAGGAGGAGCGCTCGCAGGTGCAGAACCGCGAAAAGTGCATGCAGATGCTGGCCTCCAAGCTATACGAGATCGAGCAGGAGCGCAT
>CAKUCT010000096.1 GCA_934643765.1 uncultured Oscillospiraceae bacterium | reverse complement strand
GTCCGTGTCCTCAATCACAAACAGCAGCCCCGAGCCCGAGCCGCCGACGGTTGCGTAGACCGCCGTCACGGTGCCGGAAGCGGGCGCGGTGATTTTCGTGTCGTCCAGCGTTTTATTCAGCTGCCGCAGCGACTCCTCGCTCACGGCCATATTGGCCCCCGCGTTGGCAGACGCCAGGGTGTCGGAATAGCTCTCCAGCTGATCCTGCGTGCCCTTTTTGGTCGATTCCAGACTGGTCAGCGCCGTCTGATACGCTCTCCAGGCGCTGTCCACAGCGTCGGCATAATCGTCGAGCGCCTGATCTTCGCCGCGAAGCGCCGCATTGTACGTTGCCTGCGCAATGTCATAGGCCGACTGCGCCGACGAAACAGAGTTGCTCAGACTCGATACCTGGCTGTCCGCTGCGTCATAGGCGGCCTTTGCCTCTGCAACCTTCGGCGTCAGCTCCGCCACCTTTTCCTGCGCTTCGGCAATCGCCGTTTCATCCGGCTCCGGCTGATTTTTCGCCTGTTCCAGCGCCTTCTGCGCCGCATCCAGCTCCTGCTGCAGCGGCTGGTACACATCGTAGGCTTCTTTCCGTGCGTCTTTTGCCTTTTTGTAGCTTTCTTCGGCCTGGTCAAGCGCACTGGAAGCGTTGTTCCGGGAGGCTTCGGCCGAAAGCACCTGCGTGTTTTCACCCAGCTTCACGTTCTCTTTGTAGCGCTCATACGCGTTCGTCGCCTTGACATACGCATCATACGCGTTATCCACCTGCGACTGCGCGCCAATCAGGCTCGCGTTCAGCCCGCTGTCGAGCGTCTGCTTGAAATTATCATACGCGTCATACGCGCTTTGCACCTGCGCGCCCGCGCTGCCAGAGGCGACCTCCATAGACGTTTTCTGCGAGGCAATCTGGTTTTCAACCGGTTCGCCGTCGAGCTCGGCCAGAAGATCCCCCTCCTGCACCACATCGCCGACTTCTACCAACACATTCTTCACCTGATAGGCAAGTGTGGAATAGACCTTCGTCGTCTCGCGGCTTTCCACCGTGCCGGTTGCGCTGATGTTCGACTCCAGATCGGTGTAGCTCAGAACCGTTGTATCCGAGGCCAGAACCGCCTGCGTGCCGGCGCCCTTCTTGCGCAGCAAAAAGCTTCCGCCAACAACGGCCAGCACCACAACGCCCAACACGATCCAGCGCTTTTTGAGCTTCTTTTTCTTCCGCTTCGGCGCAGCCACGACGCTTTTTTCTTCTTCCATGAATTTCGTTCGCTCCTTTTGTACGCGGCCCGACGCCGCAGCCGTAATGCTTGAGGCCCGCTGCCCCGGCATTCCGACTGCCAAAGCGCAAACAATCCCCAAATTAACTGCTTTAAAGCATACCGCCAACGCAGTTTGAGTTCCTGAATGTTCTGTGAACATTCAGATACATTTGGATACAAAAGTTACAACTTCTTGCAGCGTTTTTGGAACAATCTGCCACTGGCAGAAAAATGTCCCGGCGCATCTTAAATGCGCCGGGACGGTTCCTCTACGTTTCAGTTTATGCCGGCCAGCTTCAATGCCAGCGCCGCGCAGCCGCACAGCGCCATCACCAGAATCGGGTTGGCTTTCCACCGGCGCAGTGCAAAAAACGCCGCAGCAAACAGTGCCAGCCCCACAATGTCCAGCGTCGCCAGGCCCATCGCCTCGCCGTGGAACAAAACGAGCAGCAAAATCGACACGCCCGCCGACGCAATCAGCGCCACAACGGCCGGGCGGAGCTTTCCAAGAATGCCCTTCATCACGCTCATGTTCCGGTATTTGCGGTAGAGATAGGACAGAAGCGAGACAATAAAGCACGACGGCAGAATGCAGCTCATCGTCGCCACCAGCGCGCCCGGAAGCCCGCCGACCCGCAGGCCGACAAACGTCGCCGAGTTGACCGCAATGGGCCCCGGCGTCATCTCGGCGATGGTAATGAGGTCTGTAAACTCCTGCATGGAAAGCCAGCCATGGAGCGTTACAACCTGGCTCTGAATGAGCGGCATTGCCGCGTAGCCGCCGCCGATGCTGAACATGCCGATCTGCAGAAAGCTCAGGGCTAAAGCAAAATAGTTCATCGTCTGCCGCCCTCCTTCCGCTTCTCCAGCAAAACCTCCGCCACGCCGATGAGCGCCGCGGCCAGAATGATATACACCACGTTTACCCCGAAGAAGAACGTCGCGGCAAACGCCGCCGCCATCAAAATCAGATCGACCGCCGAGCGCTTTTTCACCACGTCTTTTCCAAGGTCAAATACCACGCTCAAGATCACCGCCGCGACGCCTGCCTGCATGCCGCGCAGGACGGTTGCGACATAGACATTCGAAGCAAACGTCGTGTAGAAAAACGACACCACGCTTAAAATAATCATCGGCGGCAAAATCGTCGCCAGCACGGAAATCAGCATCCCCGCAAAGCCCGCCACATGCCAGCCGACCAAGATCGCCGCATTGACCGCGATGGCCCCGGGCGACGATTCGGCGATGGCCGTCATATCGAGCATCTCTTCCTCTTCCAGCCAGTGCCGCCCATCGACAAATTTCTGCTTCATCAGCGTCACAATCACAAAGCCGCCGCCAAAGGTGAAGCTGCTGATGCAGAACATGTCGATAAACAGCTGCAAAAGCCGCTTGGCGTCCGGCTTTTTCTTGTTTTCTTCCATGACTCTCTCCCTTTTCGTTCATACTCACGCTGTATTAGCGTCAGTTGACAAAAGCACGCATGCCCGCAGGACGTACCGGCAGGCCGAAGGCTGCGTTATCGTCCTTGACTTACGTCAGTAAGTCTGCGTCCTCTGCCTTGCCCCCGCCGCGCCGGAACGCCCGGCGGGTCATCGAGTTTTCCCGGAGCATGGACGGCAGCTGACAAAGCAGACGAGGCAGATGGGCTGCCGCCCATCAAAGAGGATAACGAAGTCAGGTGCTGCTCAGGCCCGGGAAAACCATGTGTGCCTTTGTCAACTGACGCTAAGATACCGCTTGCGTCTTCATTTGTAAAATGCTATTATTTTATTGAATTCATATCATTTAAGTTATGTTATCTTCAAGGAGGCTTCTCTATGACGCTGCGCCACATCAAAATTTTCCTCGCCGTCTATCAGCACGAAAGCATCACCCGCGCCGCCGAGCAGCTGCATATGACGCAGCCCGCCGTCAGCCGGGCCGTGCAGGAGCTTGAGAGCTATTACGGCGTGCGTCTGTTTGACCGGCTCGGCCGCCGGCTCAGCATCACCAGCTGCGGCCGGGATTTTTATGAGCACGCCGTCCATATCACCGACACGTTTGACCAGATGGAACGGGGTCTCAAAAACTGGGATGAGGTGGGCGTTCTGCGCATCGGCGCGAGCATCACGCTCGGAAACACGCTCCTGCCCGCCGTTCTGCCCGCGTTTCAGGCGCAGCACCCGAAACTTCGCGTGCAGGCGCAGGTGCGAAACGGTCAGAGTCTTCTCGACGCGCTGGCGGCCAACGCACTGGATTTTTGTCTGCTGGAGGGCGCGCTGCCGGGAGAAGCGCTCGTGCGCGAGCCGCTGCTGGAAGACGAGCTGCTGCTGATCGTCCCGCCCGGGCACGAGCTGCCCCGGCGCAAGATCGTGCAGCTTGCCGATCTTCCAGCCTGGCCGATGCTTTTGCGGGAGGAAGGAAGCGCGGGCCGCTCGTTTGTTGACCTGACCTTTACCTCCCGGGGGCTTCTTGTCCAGCCCGGCTGGGAGTGCGCCAGCACGCAGGCCATTGTCAAGGCCGTGCACGCGGGGCTTGGCATCTCGCTTCTGCCGCGCGCGCTGGTGCAAAGCGCCATTGAAAGCGGCTTTGTAGAAACCTGCGCTATCTGTGACGCGTCCTTTCGCCGCACCAACTATATTGTTTACCACCGAAACAAATTTCTTACGGCCTCCGCCCGCGCGCTCATGGACGCGCTGCGCCAGGCTGCAGCCGGTTCCCTTTCGCAAGCATAGCCTGCTGATTGCGCCATAAAAGGCGCCCCTTATAAGGGGCGCCTTTGGATTGTGCGCCTCATTCCAACCAGGCGCTGTCAAACACTTCTTTTGTTATACATGCTCCAGCAAAAACGTGCGCATGGCCTCGCGCCCCTCTTCGCTGAGCGGAAACACCTGCTGCGTCTCCATCTCGCTTTTCTCGTAGCAAAACGACCCGTGCCAGAGCTCGCAGAGCATGGACGAGGCTTCCATATCCACCTCTTTCGGATTTTTCATCGTAATGTCCGGCGTCACCTTGAACCGGAGCGCGCCATAGCTTCCGGTGAAAACGTTGTTGTTTTCAAAGCTGTGCAGCACCGGCAGAAAAAGCTCTTCCATTTACGTCGTCAGCGCCTCCATCTCACCAAGCAGCTCGTCAAACATGGTAAGCGCGCGGTTGACCGGCTCCGCCGTCGTCATATCCACGCCCGCACCCTTCAGAAGATCGATCGGGCTCTTGCTGCAGCCGCCGGACAGGAAGCCAAGGTAGCGCTCCACAGCGGGCTCGCCCTCGTTCAGAATCCCCTGAGACAGCGCGATGGCCGCGGCGTAGCCGGTTGCATACTGGAAGACATAGTAGTTGTAATAGAAGTGCGGAATCCGCGCCCATTCCAGATCAATCTGCTCGTCGAGCACAATGTCCGGCCCGTAGTAGAGCTCGTTGAGCTTTCGATACTCCGCGCACAGCACGTCCGCCGTCAGCGTCACGCCCTGCTCGCGCAGCTGCGCGATGCGGAGCTCAAACTCGGCAAACATCGTCTGGCGGTAAAGTGTCGTGCGGAACTGCTCTAAGAAATGGTTGATAAGATATGCCCGCTGCTTGCGGTCGGTCGTCTGTTTGAGAAGACTCTGCATCAAAAGCGCCTCATTGCATGTCGAGGCAACCTCCGCCACAAAGATCACGTAATCGGAATAGACGACCGGCTGCGTCTTGTTGGAAAGATAGGAATGGATGGCGTGGCCCATCTCATGCGCCAGGGTAAACTGGCTGTCAAGCGTCCCTGTATAGTTGAGCAGCACATACGGATGCACCCGCGCGCCGGCCGAATACGCGCCCGAGCGCTTGCCGGTGTTCTCATAGACGTCGATCCAGCGATTCTGGAACCCCTCCTGCAAAATCGCGCCGTACGCCGGGCCAAGGGCGCTCAGCGCCTGGGCCACATGCTGCTTTGCCTCCTCAAAGGGAATCTTCTCGCCGGCGCCCGCAACCAGAGGCGTATAGAGGTCATACATATGAAGCTCGTCCACACCCAGAAGCTTTTTGCGCAGGCGCACGTAGCGGTACATCTTGTCAAAGTTCTGGTGCACAGCGGAGATCAACTCATGGTACACGCTGACCGGCACCTCGGTTGCGTCCAAAGACGCCTCCAAAGACGAGCCATAGTGCCGGGCCTTCGCGAAGAACTCCAGCTGCTTGACCTGCCCGGAGAGCATGGCCGCAACGGAATTTTTATAGGCCCCGAAGCCCGCGTATAAGCTCTCAAAGGCGTTCTTGCGCAGCACACGGTCCGAAGATTCCATGGCAGCAATATAGCTGCCCTGCGTGATCGGGTGCTCGTTTCCGTCTTTGTCCAGGGCCGGGCGGAAGGTCAGATCGGCGTCTGCAAACAGCGAGTAAACCTCCTCCGGCGTTCCCGCCATCTCGCCCGCCATCGCAAGCAGCCTCTCCTCCTGCTCCGATAACACGTGTTCCTTTTTCCGGCGGATCACGTCAAAATGCCGCCGGTAGAGTTCCAGTTCCGGGAGCTCTTTATAAAACCGCTCCATCGTTTCCTCGGAAATAGCGAGCAGCTCCGGCACCTCAAAGGCCGTGTCCGCGGCAAGCCGGACCCATACCTGGGTCAGCTTGCCGACCAGATCCTGATACTCCGCCTTCCGCGTGTCCTCGTCGCTTTTGCGCTGGGCATAATTTGCAAGGCTGTCAAGCAGAACGGAAATTTCCTCTCCCAGCTTCTGATAAGCCAGCAGCGTCTGTGCGCTCTCGCCAAGCTTTCCCGCAAAGCCGGGAAGCTTTGCACCAAGCGCCTTCAGCTTCTCCAAATCCTCCAGCCACGCCTGCGTCGACGCATACAAGTCTTCGATTGCCCATGTATCTTCCCGCGCCACATCTTCGCGCGAACGGATATTATCTGCCATGTTGCTGCCTCCTGCGCACAATTTATACAAATAGTCTACCACATTTTGTGCCTCTTCACAACTACCTGCCGTTTTTTTGCGGACGCGCTTGCTTTCCGCGCGCAAGGTCTGTATAATAATGCGCAATTACTGAATCTTTTTCCACAGAGGAGCTTGACACATGAAACAGCAAACCCGCGGAAGCCTGATGCTTCTGCTCTGCGCCATGGTCTGGGGTGCAGCGTTCGTCGCCCAGAGCGAGGGCATGAACTATATCGGCCCGTTCACCATGCAGGCCACACGCTATTTTCTCGCCGGTCTGGTACTTCTGCCGGTGATTGCGATGCGCGACAAAAAAGGCGCCTCTTCCCGCCCGGCCGGCGCGGCCGCAAAGCGTCAGCTCATCTGCGGCATGATCTGCGGCGCGATTCTGTGCGCCGCAAGCATCGTTCAGCAGTATGGCATCGTCTACACCACCGTCGGCAAATCCGGCTTCATCACAACGATGTATATCATCCTCGTGCCGTTTCTCGGTTTATTTGTAAAGCTGCGCGTGAAGCTGATCAACTGGGTCTGCGCGGTGCTTGCGCTCGTTGGGCTGTTTCTTCTCTGCGTCGGCGGCGAGGGTCTGTCCGGCATCAACAAGGGCGACTGGCTGACGCTTCTGTGTGCGTTCTTCTTCGCCTGCCACATTCTCTTCATCGACCGCGCCTGCAGTAACTTAGACGGCGTGCGCCTGGCCTGCACCCAGTTTTTCACCGTCTCGGTCATTTCCTTCGTCTTCATGCTCATCCTGGAGCAGCCGAGCTGGAGCGCCATCTGCAGCGCCTGGCTGCCGATCGTCTACGCGGGCGTCTGCTCGGGCGGCATCGGCTATACGCTGCAGATTCTCGGCCAGCAGCTCGTTCCCCCGACGCTTGCCAGCATGCTGATGAGCCTGGAGTCCGTGTTTGCCGTTCTGTTTGGCTGGCTGCTGCTGCATCAGGCATTGAGTCTGCGCGAGCTTCTTGGCTGCGCCGTCATCTTCCTGGCCATCATCATCGCGCAGCTGCCGTCCAAAAAGGATGCAGAAGCTGCATAACACCTTTTGTTCTGATTATAAAATCCCCCGTATGGCAAAGCCATACGGGGGATTTTTGTGTCATGTTCAGTCTTTTTCCACAACTTCCAGAATTTCCATGGGACATGCCTTGG
>CAKUCT010000095.1 GCA_934643765.1 uncultured Oscillospiraceae bacterium | reverse complement strand
CGTAAAGGGAATGACAGACGCGCCGAACATTTCGCGCAGGCTGTCAAAGACATTGAAGAAGTTTGCATGCTCTTCGTCCAGCTTGGAGACATAGAACATCGCGGGGAGGTTGGCCTTCGCCAGGTACTTCCAGCCCTTCTCCGTGCCGACGCCGATGCCGCTCTTGGCGGTCAGGCAGATGATGCCGGCGTCGGAAACGCGCAGGGACTGCACGATCTGGCCCGCGAAATCAAAGTAGCCGGGGTTATCCAGAACATTGATCTTGCACTTATTATATTCCACAGGAATCACGGACGTAGAGATGGAGTACTGACGCTTCTTCTCTTCGTCGTCGAAGTCAGAAACTGTCGTGCCGTCGGCACGCTTGCCAAGACGCGTGATGGCCTTGGTCGTAAAGAGCATGCTTTCACACAGCGCGGACTTGCCGTCGCCGCCGTGGCCCAGCAGGCAGATGTTGCGAATGTCATTGGCAGTATAGCCCATAGTCAAAATTTCTCCTTTCTACGGTCCGGCCGCGCCTGACGCACGCAGCCAGTCCACTCGGCAGTTCACTTTTCGCCGACTCTTAAACTCCATTATATACGAATCCTGTACGGATTGCAATGAGAATCTTTGTGCAAAGAGATAAATTCCGCAGTTTTTTCTGCCGCCCGTACCGGCGAATTTACCGCCTTCCGATCAGACTGGTAATCAGCACCCCCGGCAGAAGCCACAAAAGCGCATAAACCAGAAGATTCCAGGCCGATACAGCCGTGGTCGAGCCAATAAAGGTCAGGAAGAACAGCACAAGAAGGCCCATTATGCCGCCCATCAGCGCCACAACCATCGCCGCAATCGCCGCGCTGCGCGCCGTACGCGCGCCCGCAACCGCCGCGGCAAAGCAGCCGAAGCTCTCTCTTGCCAGAAGCGCGCCCTGCTGCGGCTCGTGCACCGCCTCCGGCGACGACAGCCGCGCCCGCTCTTCCACGGTTGGGAACTCAATGCGGTCGGGCGAAATTTTATAGCGGTGCTTTAAAAACTGCGGCGTAATCATAAAGTCGCGCGTCGCCAGAATCGGCGTTAGCCCTGCGCATCTGGCAAGCGCCTGTAGGCTTGCTTTGACGTTTGTCGCCGGCGCGTAGCTCAGGGCAAACACTGCCGCGAGTTCTCCGTTGATCGAAAGATACACCGCCTGCTTGACCCGCGCCCCTTCCGGCATGTGCACACGCATGAGCTTCATAAACCCGAGCGATCCCATCAGGATGACGTCTCCGCGGATCTCCGCGCCAAGGCCGCCGCCCTCATAGCGCCGGAAGGTATCGACGGCATAGTGCCGCCCGTTCTGGTTGTGCATAATCTCTTCAAACAGCGGCACAAGCCCGCTGCCTGCCGTCTGCACCACGGCGTTCGCGTAGCCGATGATCTGGCTGGACGAGCGGTCCGAGTAAATTTTCATGCCGTTGAGCGTGACATTCTGCGGCGGGAACAGATCCGCATCTTCAATCGCAATGCCGCACTCGCCGCCGAGCACCCGCGCGCCGTACCATCCGGCCACCGCCGCGCCCGCGCGCGAAAGCCGCCATGCCTGCGCGGCAAAGGGCCGCGCGAAGCTCAGAAACAGCCCCGCCGGGAAGCTTGCCAGCAGCATAGCCGTCCAGGCCCAGAGGAAATTTTCCTCCGCGCGCAGCATGCTCAGAATGGAAAAGCCCAGCGTCAGCACCGTCATCACCGGCGCATAGACGCGCATCATCCGTCTTCCTGCGTCCGGCAGCTCCAGCTGCGTTGCAAACGCGTCGGCGTCCGCCGCGCTTCTGAAAATGCAGTCCTCGCCGTGCCACGCCTTTTCCTCGCGCACGGCGGCCTTCGGCTGCGCCATGGAGGCCGCCGCCTTGAGCGTGCGGCACTTGGCAAGATGCATGCAGTCCTCGCCCCACAGCGCCACCATCAATTCCAGCGACACCGCCGGGCAGAACGGGATGCGCCCGGCCCGAATGGCAAAAACGCTGTCGATCGTACAAATTACAACCAAAAGCAGCAGCATGCTGACATGATCATACCGCAGCTTCAGAGCATTCACCGCGCCCTGCGCAAGAACATCATAGCTCAGACACACCTGCACCAGCATCAGAACCAGCATCGCAACCGAAAACTGCTGGGCGCTGCTTCTGAAGTCATAGCCGCCGAGTGTGAAATTTCCAAAGTAGAGCATCGCCGCGGACGCGAGCGTCAGCAGCACGCTCAAAAACAGCCGCAGGCGCAAAAACGAGCCCTTGGCATAAAACGCATACGCCTCGCGGCAGGAGGCAAAGGTTCTGTCCGGCTGCTCGGTGCGGCGCGAAAGCCGCCTGGCCTGGCGCTTCTGATGGCGCTCGAGCTGCTTTTGCCTGCGCTGCGCGTCTTTTTCCGCGCGCGCGGCAAGTCTTGCCGCCTTTTTTGCCTCGCGCGGATTGTCCGGCGGGGCCGGCTGCGGCGCAGGCTCTGCCTGATAGGTCCAAATTTTCGGCTTTTCAGCAGGCTGCGCCCGCTCTTCGCGAATGGGTGTAAAGCGGATGGTCTGTCCGGCAAAATCGGCCGGATTTTTGGGCGGCTTTGGCGCCTTTTCCGCGCCGTCCGTCCGCAGCGGCATCTGCACGACATTGCTCTGCACGTGCGCCGCGGGCGCGGGCTTTGTATCCGCCTGCGTTTTGCCTTCCGGCGCGGCGTTATGTTCTGCCGCTTCCGGTTCTTTCTCCGGCGGCTCCGGCTTTTCCGGTGCTTGCGGCTCCGGCTTTTTGCTCCAGCCGCCGAACTCGTTCATAATGTCCTCAAGGGAATACGTTTCCTGCGCCGGAGCTGCCGCAGCATCGTCCATATGCACTTGTTTTGGTTCCTGATCCTGCGTTTGCTTCTTCATGCGCGTCTCCCGTTGTTATCCCATTCTCTGCCGCACAGCCTCATAGAGCATGATCGCCGCCGCGGCCGATGCGTTCAGGGATGAAATGCTGCCCTTCATGGGAATACTGACCTTGAAGTCGCAGCTGTCGGCCACAAGGCGGCTCATCCCCTGGCCCTCGTTTCCGATGACGATGGCCGCCGGGCCCTTAAGATCAGCCTTGTAAATCCCGGTATCGCTGCCGGCTGCCGTGCCGAAGACCCAGATGCCCGCCTTTTTGAGTGTCTCGATGGCGGCCGTGATGTTTGCCACCCGCGCCACCGGCAGATATTCCAGCGCGCCTGCGGATGCCTTGCCGACGACCGCCGTCAGCCCCACGCTTCTGCGCTTCGGGATGATGACGCCGTGCGCGCCCGCGCACTCGGCCGTGCGGATGATCGCGCCCAGGTTATGCGGGTCCGACAACTCGTCGCAGATCACAATCAGGGGATTTTCTCCCGCGTCCTGCGCTTTTTTCAGAATGTCCTCAATGCTCGCGTAATCGTGCGCGGCGACCATGGCGATGATGCCCTGGTGCGCGCCGGTGGCCGACATCTGATCGAGCTTTCTGCGGTCGGTCGGCACAACGACGGCCCCGGCCTGCTTTGCCATGGCGCACAGGCGCGCAAGGGCCTTGTCGGTGTCGCCGTCCGCAACATATACCTTATCTATTGTACGGCCCGCGGAAAGCGCCTCTGTGATGGCATTTCTGCCCTCGAGCATATTTTCAGGCGCATCCTCCTGCTCGCGGCGGCGGAAATCCTGCCGGCGCGCATCGCGGCGCGGCGCTCCCGCTTCGCGGCCGGGATTGCGGCCGGGTCTGTTGTTCCTTTTTTCGTCCATGTCTTTCTCCCATCGGGGCAGGCGCCCCGTTTAAAATATTCCAAAATATATTATACCAGTTCCGCCGCCCGGAAACAACCATAAATCCGCAGGAAATTCACAGAAAATTTACCGTTCGCGTTTTCCCGAATTCTTGTAAATCCGAAGGCGGTATGATAAGATGTAACACGACCCGGGAAAGGGCACAGCTGTCTTTGTGCCGCCCGTCAGAAAGTAGGTGCCATATTGAGTAACGATCCCAACCGCCGCAAGCCGAACAAGCCCCAGCCAGGGGGCGACGATGAAAACCGGAAGGCCAGGCGGATTGTCATTCTGATCGTCGCGGCGCTGATTGCGACGCTTCTGATCAATTCCCTGTATACAACCATCTCCAATGCCTATCTGACCGAAATCACCTATACAGAGTTCAAGGACCTGCTTGCCTCCGGCAAGATCAGCGAGGTGGAGTTCCAGTCGGACGACCGCATTGTGATTCTCACCAAGGACCAGGCCGAAAAGTCCAAAGGCCAGCAAAGGCTTTATTATACGGGCCTGATTCCGAACCAGGACACGACCTCCCTTACCCAACAGCTCGACGCAGCCGGCGTTGCGTATAACCGTGATCTTCCCGAAGAGGTCAGCCCGATTGTGACCTTCCTGGTCTCGTGGGTGCTGCCGGTTGTGTTCATGTATGCGCTGTTTTCGCTTCTCATGCGCGGCATGACAAAGCGAATGGGCGGCGGCCTTGGCGGCATCGGCGAGAGCAAGGCCAAGGTCTATATGGAAAAGCAGACCGGCGTCACCTTCGCGGATGTCGCAGGCCAGGACGAAGCCAAGGAATCTCTGGTGGAAATCATCGATTTCCTCCACAATCCGCAGAAATACACCGCCATCGGCGCCAAGCTCCCCAAGGGCGCGCTGCTCGTCGGCTCGCCCGGTACCGGCAAGACGCTGCTTGCCAAGGCCGTCGCAGGCGAAGCGAACGTGCCGTTCTTCTCGATTTCGGGCTCTGACTTTGTGGAAATGTTCGTCGGCGTCGGCGCAAGCCGCGTGCGCGACCTGTTCCAGCAGGCTGCAAAGGTCGCCCCCGCCATCATCTTCATCGACGAAATTGACGCCATCGGCCGGACGCGCGACTCCAAGTTCGGCGGCAACGACGAGCGCGAGCAGACGCTCAACCAGCTGCTGGCCGAAATTGACGGCTTTGACTCCAGCAAGGGTGTCGTCATTCTCGCGGCCACGAACCGCCCGGAAATTCTCGACAAAGCGCTCTTGCGCGCAGGCCGCTTTGACCGGCGCATCATCGTCGACCGGCCGAATCTGCAGGGCCGGTACCAGACGCTCCGCGTCCACACGAAAAACATCAAGCTCGCAGAGGACGTCGATCTTCACAAGATCGCGCAGGCAACGGCTGGCGCGGTCGGCGCGGATCTTGCGAATCTGGTCAACGAAGCCGCCCTCCGCGCCGTGCGCCAGGGCCGGAAGGCCGTCAACCAGCAGGACCTTCTGGTTTCGTTTGAGGTCGTCATCGCCGGCACAGAAAAGAAGGGCACGGTGCTGACCGATATGGAAAAGCGCATCGTCTCTTACCACGAGGTCGGCCATGCACTGGTCGCCGCGCTGCAGAAGCACACGCAGCCGGTCTCCAAGATCACCATCGTCCCGCATACCTCCGGCGCGCTCGGCTACACCATGCAGACGCCGGAAGAGGAAAAATATCTTTCCAGCCGTGAAGAGCTGCTTGTGGAGCTGCAGACGCTTCTGGGCGGCCGCGCCGCCGAGCAGGTTGTCTTCGGGATTGCCACAACCGGCGCCTCGAACGATATTGACAGAGCCACCGAGCTTGCCCGCAAGATGGTCACGCAGTACGGCATGAGCGAAAAGTTTGGCCTGATGGCATTGTCCACCGTTTCAAACCCCTATCTCGACGGCAGCACCATGATGAACTGCGCCGACGAGACGGCCTACGCCGCCGATACGGAAATCCAGAAGCTGCTGGAAAGCTGCTATGAAAAGGCAAAGTCGATTCTGCAGGAACACCGCGCACTGCTCGATGAAGTGGCGCTCTACCTTCTGCAGAAGGAAACCATCACCGGCGACGAGCTGATGACCTATGTGAACGCCGAGAAAAAGCAGCTTGACGCGCCCGCCGAAGCCGAAACATCGGCAGACAGCCAGACGCAGGACACCGCGGAAGACACCGTAGATTCTTCCGATGCAGCTCCGGAAGCCTGATTTTTCACCCAAGCATTCAAACCAATCCGCGCAGTTATTGCACTGCGCGGATTTTTCAAGAGTTTCATATTTAGAAAGGAGGCCCCGCGATGGCCTTTCCCCTGTTTTTGACGGCGACGGAAGCGCTCGCTTCCGAGATTGCCGGTGAGCTGACCGAGAACGCAGAGCAGACACGCTCCACACTCCAAAAATTTTTTGACACGTTTTCTCTTCCCAAACTGATCTCCGCCGCTATCTTACTGGTGATATGCATTGTATTCATCAAAGTCATTCTCTCAGCAACATCCAAGATGCTTGCGCGCTCAAAGCTGGACCGGAGCTTCCATACCTTCATCCGCTCGTCCGTCAAGATCATCCTGGTCTTCCTGGCCATTATGCTCCTGGCAGGCACGCTCGGTGTGGACACCTCCTCGCTGCTTGCTATTTTGAGCGTAGCAGGTCTGGCCGTTTCCCTTTCCATTCAGGACTCGCTTTCCAATCTTGCAAGCGCCGTGGTGCTTCTGACCACGCGGCCGTTTAAGGTCGGCGATTTCATTGATGTGTCCGGAAAGTCCGGAACCGTCCGCCAGATCGGCGTTTTTTACACCCAGATTGCCACCGCGGATAATCAGCTGGTCTATCTTCCGAACAGTCACATCACCTCCGCACAGATCACAAACGTCACCGGCACCGATATGCGCCGGCTGGAAATTGTCGTGGAGGCCAGCTACGATGCAAAGCCCGATGATGTCAAAGCCGCCCTGCAGCGCGCCGCGGCGCATCCGAAGCGGCTGGAGGATCAGCCCGTTTTTGCCCGCCTGTCCGGCTACGGAGACAACGCCGTCAGCTACACGCTCCGGCTCTGGGTCCGCCCGGAGGACTACTGGGACGTCTATTATGATGTGCTGGAGCGCATCGGCGCGGAGTTCGCGCAGGCCAGCATAGAAATGACATACCCTCATCTCAACGTTCATATGGCTTCGTGACTTTGAACCGTCCTGAACCTCACCGGATTCAGGGCGGTTTTGTTTTTCAATCGCCCCTGTTTTATATCATTTTCTGTGCAAAACATGTCAAATAATTCATTGCAAAATTATCGATAAAACCACACCGCTTGAGTTGACAATCTTCGCGCCTCTTGGTAAAATAGAGACAAGCTGTATTAGGCGTACTGCGCCGTTTCTGGTTTCCGGCTGCAATACGTCCTATCGGTCTGTCTGCAAGACATACTGAATCCCAGAGTCCGTATGCACCGATCGCGTGCCTTCGGCCTCACCGCAAGAACATATTTTAGGAGGAGACATCATCGATGGATTGGGATCGCTTAATCACTATTGAACAGATGGAAGAAGCGACCAACACCTTGC
>CAKUCT010000094.1 GCA_934643765.1 uncultured Oscillospiraceae bacterium | reverse complement strand
ATGCAGCCACGCGCTACACCGGCTCCCGCCCCGTCCCCAACGCGTTTGTCTATCACAAGGTCGAAGAAGAATAAAAAAATCCCGCTGCACTTGCAGCGGGATTTTTTGCATTTATTCAGGGTCGTAGACCTGCTCTTCTCGTTCAGAGATGAGATCCCAGACAAACTGGAAAAACTTCTTGTTGAAATAGAACAGGTGCACGCCAAGCACCGTAAGTCCCAGCGTCACGAGCCAGGCCATGGTCACATCAGTCAAAAAGTGCGCGCCCATGCGCAGGCGGCTGAATGCAACGACAAGCGTCCAGATACAGCCCGCCAGAATCAGCCGCTTTTCTTTGCCGCGGAAGCGCTTGGAAACAGTCGGAAGCAGGCCGATGAGCATCGCGCAGGCGGCGCAAGCCGTGTGTCCGGACGGGAAGGAGCGGAACTCATCGGACGAAACACCCTCAGCAACCAGCTGGTTTTTCAGCGCGCTCCCGGCCTTCCACCAGGGGCTGAAGTAGCTTGCGTTTCCGGTTGCCGCGATCAGGCGCATTCTGGCCCGGCCCCAGGGAACTTTGATGACGTTAATTAAAATCATCGTGCCTACGCACACAAAGATCAAAGTCAATACGAACCGCAGCACCGTCTTCCCCTGCGCGCCGGAGGTCATAAGCAGAAGCGCCGCGGCGCACAGCGCCGCAAAAAATACCGTCACCAGCAGCGGCACCCAGACCGGCATTGCAGGCACATTGTCCGTTGCCTCATGCACCGCCAGGAACACGCCGCCAAGAACCAGACCCGCCGAAGCGATCAGAAGCAAAATGTTCCAGTCCCGGCGCAGGCATCCCCGGTGCCGGAAGAGCAGAACGCCCGCGCAGATCAGCGCCAGAAACGCCGGAAGCTCGCCGAAGGCGGCGAAGAACTGACCAAAGCTGCTCTCCGTGCCGGGATAAATGGCGCTTGAAATCTGGAAATCGAAGAACGAGCCCAGAATCATGCAAAGCAGAAGCAGCGCAAACAAAAGCCATGCACTGCGCGTATAGGTACGCTTGAGTTGTTTCATAGGGTTTCCTTTCTGATATCTATTCCAGCCGCAAAGATACGGCCTGTATCTCTTAAAATACGTGCTTGCTTAGTATAACACAATTATGTAACCTTGGCAATTGACGAATTTGCCTGAAACATGGTATCATCTTTTGGAGAAAAGGGGCGATTGAAGATGAAATGTGTTGAACCGGATTATGCCGCGCAGTTTCACTGTCTGGCGGGCGCATGTCCGGATACATGCTGCAAAGACTGGGAGATCATCCTGGACGAAGACTCCATCGCGCGCTATCAGGCGCTGCCCGGCGCGTTCGGAGACGAGGTGCGCGCCGCTCTGACGACAGACGCGGAGGGCGACACCATGTTCCGCCTGCTTGATGGGCACTGTCCGCTTGTCCGCAAAGACGGGCTCTGCCGGGTGCAGCTGGCGCTTGGTGAAGCGGGGCTCTGCAACACCTGCCGGACACATCCGCGCTTTATAGAAGAATACGGTGCAACGCGCGAACTGAGCCTCAGTATCTCCTGCCCCGCAGCCGCCAGGCTTTTATTGGCGCATCCGGATCCTGTCACATTGATTTCCCGGGAAGACGTCACGCCGGTAGAAGGCTGCAATGACCTGGACCCGGAGCTTTACCTCTCTTTGCGTACAGCCAGACAGACCGCGTTTTCCATCGCGCAGAACCGCGCGCTTCCGATTGCCGATCGGCTTTCGCTTCTTCTGCTGTTTGCCGTGCGGCTGCAAAAGCTTTTGGACGGGAAGCACTATGGGCGGCTTGATCCCCTTCTGGACCGTTTTTCGCCAGAAAGCAGCTGCCGGCGGCAGCTCGCCCGCGCCCGGCGCCTGCAGGCGAAAAAAAGTAGCTTCTTCCCCTGCTGGCTGATTTTAAATAACATGGAGCACCTGACCGCGCGTTTTGCAAAGCTCCTGGACAGCATGATGCAAGTTCAGACACCCGGCGGCTTTGACAGCGCATGTTCCTCGCAGTGGGAAAATCTGACGGTCTATTTCCTCTACCGCTATTTCCTGAAGGCCTGCCTGGACGGCGACGTGCTGACGCAGACGGCCTGCTGCGTGTTCCACGTGCTGAGCATCGCCTCGATGCTCTCCTGCGCGCACGAGCGCACGCCGCAGACGCTCTGCACGCTTGCAGGACTCTACAGCAAAGAGGTCGAGCATTCGAAAGAAAACCTGCTGCTTCTGCGAAGAGTCTTCTCCCGGCAGACGCTTCGCTGGCAGACGCTTCTGTCGCTGCTCGGCGCGAAAGACTGAAACCTGCACAAAAAAGCATCCCCAGGATCTCAGCTTTTTTGTTTGTTTCGTGTCTTGCAAGTTTCATAGGATCTGCTAAAATGTAGCATGCTACCTAAAGTACGTAGCATGCTACTTTTTTTGGAGGTCTTATTCCATGAACGCCCCCTATCATCTTGGACACCGCGTTCGTGTCCTGTCCCAGGCCATCCGGCAGGCCATCGACCGCAAGCTGCTCGATCTCGATCTGACCGGCCAGCAGTCGTTCATCATCCGCTATCTCTCCGAGCGGAATGGTGAGGTGGTCTACCCCAAGGACATCGAAAAACGGTTCAATTTGACCCATCCCACGGTCTCCGGGCTCTTACAGCGTCTGGAGAGCAAGGGCTTTCTGACCTGCGAGCCGGATCCGGACGACCGGCGCTACAAGCGCATTTTTCTGACGGAGAAGGCCGATGAGTGCCAGAAGGAAATCTGGCAGCACATCCAGTCTATCGAGCGGACCATGACCCGCGGCATGAGCGAAAGCGATGTAGAGATGCTCGTGCGCCTGCTGGACTTGGCTGCGGAGAATCTGGACGTTCCTATGAATTCTTGTTTTCTGAAGGAGGAATCCAAACATGATTAAACGCCTGGCCGGCTGCATCCGGCAGTACAAGCGCGATACCATTTTCACGCCGCTGTTTATGGTTGGCGAAGTTGCGTGCGAATGTATCATTCCGCTTCTCACGGCAGACCTGATCAACAACATTCAGGCAGGCTGCTCGATGAATGTGATTTTGAGTTTCGGTCTGAAGCTGTTTTTGGTGGCAATGCTTTCGCTTGCCTGCGGCGCAGCCTCCGGCTGGTTCTGCGCATCGGCCGCGTCCGGCTTTGCTCAGAATCTGCGCCACGATCTGTACTATAAGGTACAGGACTTCTCGTTCTCCAACATCGACCGTTTTTCCACATCCTCTCTTGTGACGCGTCTCACCACGGACGTCTCCAACATCCAGCAGTCGTTTATGATGATCATCCGCATGGCCATCCGCGCGCTGATGATGCTGATCATTGCAACGGTGATGTCCATCAAAGTCGGCAAGCAGCTGGCATTCATTTTTGCCGCGATCATCCCGATTCTCGGCTTCTGCCTGTATCTGATGGCACGGACGGCCCTGCCGCTGTTCCGGGCCGTGTTCAAGAAATACGACCGGCTGAACAACTCTGTCCAGGAAAACGTACAGGCTATGCGCGTGGTCAAGAGCTTTGTCCGCGAGGATTATGAGACGCAAAAGTTTACAGCCGAGTCCGATTCCGTCCGCAAGGACTTCCTGCAGGCAGAAAAGATTCTGGCCCTCAATAACCCCCTGATGCAGTTCTGCATCTCCGCCTGCCGCATCCTCATCAGCTACTTTGCGGCAAAGCTCATCGTCCAGTCGCAGGGCACGTATCTGAACGTCGGCTCTCTTACGAGCATGATTACCTACTCCATGCAGATTCTCATGGGCCTGATGATGCTCTCGATGGTCTTCGTCATGATCACCATGGCTTCGGCCTCTGCCAAGCGTATCTGCGAAGTGCTGGACGAGGAAAGCGACCTCCACAACCCCGCCAAGCCCATTTACGAGGTTCCAGACGGCAATGTGGACTTCGACAACGTCAGCTTCAAATATGCCTCCACGGCCGACCGGATGGCTCTGGAGAACATCAACCTGCATGTCAGATCTGGCCAGACTGTCGGCATCATCGGCGGCACTGGCTCTTCGAAGACGAGTCTCATTCAGCTCATCTCGCGTCTGTATGACGCTACGGAAGGTACCGTCCGCGTCGGCGGCATCGACGTCAAAGACTATGATCTGGAGACGCTCCGCAACCAGGTTGCCGTCGTTCTGCAGAAAAACGTCCTCTTCTCCGGCACCATCAAGGAAAACCTCCGCTGGGGCGACGCAAACGCAAGCGACGAAGAGCTGGTTCGTGCGTGCAAGCTGGCGCAGGCAGACGAGTTCATCCAGACCTTCCCCGACAAATACGACACCTATATCGAGCAGGGAGGCACAAACGTCTCCGGCGGCCAGAAGCAGCGGCTTTGCATTGCGCGCGCGCTTCTGAAAAAGCCGAAGGTTCTGATTCTGGATGATTCAACCTCCGCCGTCGATACCAAGACAGACGCGCTTATCCGCCAGGCCATGCGCGAGGAAATCCCCGACACGACAAAGTTCATCATCGCCCAGCGTATTTCCTCCGTCCAGGACGCCGATCTCATTCTCGTCATGGACAACGGCCGCATCGAGTCAAGCGGCACGCACGACCAGCTTCTGAAAACCAGTACCATCTATAAAGAAGTCTACGATTCCCAGAACAAAGCAGGAGGTGAAAACCATGGCTAATCGTCCGATGCGCGGCAAAGCGCCCGTTGGAGCCGGACGCGGCAAAATGGACTTCAAGGTCCTCAATCGCCTGATGAAGCAGGTTTATCACGATTACCCGGTTCACCTGACAATCGTTCTGATCTGCATCGTTCTCAGTGCCATCATCGGCGTTGCACCAGCCGCCTTCATTGAAACCATCACGAACTATATTGAGCAGGGTCTCACCTCCGGCTGGGACGCAATTTTGCCGCAGCTGATCCGTGCGCTGGTCGTGATGACGCTTTTGTACGTCATCAGCCTGATTCTTACGACCATCTACACCCAGCTGATGGCGCACGTCACGCAGGGCTTCCTGCACAAGACGCGCGTGCGCATGTTCTCTACCATGCAGACGCTGCCCATCTCCTACTTTGACCGCAACCCGCGCGGTGATATCATGTCACGCTTCACGAACGACACCGACTCTCTTCGTCAGGTCATTTCACAGAGCCTGCCGAATCTTCTCTCGTGCGGCCTGACCGTCATCGGCGTCATCTGCATGATGATCTACTACAGCATGCCGCTGATGCTGGTCGTGATTCTCGGCATCATCTGCATGTCGCTGGCTACAAAAAATATCGGCGGCCAGTCCGCAAAATACTTTGTGCGCCAGCAATCTTCGCTCGGCAAGGTTGAGGGCTTTGTCGAAGAGATGATGAACGGCCAGAAGGTTATCAAGGTCTTCTGCCACGAGGACGCCTCCAAAGAGGACTTTGACAAGCTCAACGACCAGCTGTTCTTAGACGCGCGCGAGGCAAACCGCTTCGCCAACATCTTCATGCCGATCATGGGCAACATCGGAAACCTTCTGTATGTGCTCACGGCGTTTGCCGGCGGTCTTCTCATTACCTCCGGCGGCAGCATCCCGAACCTCTCCATTCAGAACCTTGTGACATTCGGCACGCTCGCCGCGCCCCTGTCCATTTCCGTTGTCGCGTCTTACCTTGGCATGTGCAAGCAGTTTACCGCGAACGTCTCCCAGGTCTCCCAGCAGATGAACGCCGTCGCAATGGCCGTTGCAGGCGCTGGCAGAATCTTTGAACTGCTTGACGAGCAGCCCGAGAGCGATGAAGGCACCGTCACGCTCACGCGCTGCCGCGAGGAAAACGGCACGATCATCCCCTGCTCCGAACGCACGGGCAAATGGGCCTGGCAGCATCAGAAGGACGACGGCACAATGGAATATCGCCTGCTTTCCGGCGACGTGCGGTTCTTCGACGTGGATTTTGCGTATGTCCCCGAAAAACCGGTGCTGCATAACATCTCGCTCTACGCCAAGCCCGGGCAGAAGCTCGCCTTCGTCGGCGCGACCGGCGCAGGCAAAACGACGATTACGAACCTCATCAACCGCTTCTATGACATTGCCGACGGCAAAATCCGCTATGACGGCATCAACATCAACCACATCAAGAAGGCCGATCTGCGCCGCTCGCTCGGCATCGTCCTGCAGGATGTGAACCTCTTCACCGGCACGGTTATGGATAATATCCGCTACGGCAAGCTCGACGCGACAGACGAAGAGTGCATCGCGGCAGCAAAGCTTGCCAACGCGCATGATTTTATTACGCGCCTTCCGGATGGATACAACACCATGCTCACATCCAACGGCGCCAACCTCTCTCAGGGCCAGCGGCAGCTGCTTTCCATCGCGCGCGCGGCCGTCGCCAACCCGCCTGTCATGATTCTCGATGAGGCGACCTCCTCCATCGACACCAGAACCGAACTTCTGGTCCAGCGCGGCATGGACGCGCTGATGAAGGGCCGCACAGTCTTTGTCATTGCGCACAGGCTCTCCACGGTTCAGAACTCGGACGCCATTATGGTTCTCGACCATGGCCAGATTATCGAGCGCGGCACGCACGACGATCTGATTGCTCAGAAGGGCACATATTATCAGCTCTACACGGGCGCGTTTGAACTGGAATAAACCTTTTTAAATTACGAAAGCCCGGCCACCAGAATCTCTGGTGGCCGGGCTTTTCTTTTACTTTTTCATCAGTGGGAGGCCGGTTTTCCAAGCCTGTCCAACCTGTTCGCCGACGGCGTAATAGCCGCTTTTCATCTGGTCATATAAAATTGCTTCCAGCTTTGAGGGGACAATCTCCCCTGCTTCGTCCAGAACGCGCTCATCCGCCAGCACGCCGACAATCTCTCCGATCACATGGTGGCCGAAGACCTCCATTTTATCTTCGACAACCCGGCACTCCAGCGTCAGCGGAAACTCCTGCACAACCGGCGCGTCTACCTTTTCGCTTTTCACTGCGCTCAAGCCGCTGCGCGCGAACTTGTCCGGCATAGTGTTGCCGCTGGCAATGCCAAAGAAGTCCGCCTCTTCTATATGCGCAAGGTCTGCGATGCTCAGCGTGAAGGCTCCGCGTTTTCTGAGATTTTCGGATGTTTTATGCTTCTCGTTGATTTTCAGCGACACCATATTTCGCGCGCAGATGCTGCCCCAGGCCATATTCATAACATCAACCGTGCCGTCGTCGCAGTAGGTCGCAACCATCAGCACCGGCATCGGGAACAGATATGGCTTGACGCCCAGATCTTTTTTCATGCAGCGCTCCCCCATTCAATTTGTTATTAAAATTTTCTATAAAAACGCAAAAATCCCCTGGACCCGGTGAAATACACTCTCCGGGCCTGGGGTATTTCATTCTGGATATCAG
>CAKUCT010000093.1 GCA_934643765.1 uncultured Oscillospiraceae bacterium | reverse complement strand
CTGCTGTGCGCGCCCTGCTTCGCTGCAATCGGCGCAATCAAGCGCGAGATGAACAACGCCAAGTGGACCTGGTTTGCCATCGGCTATCAGTGCGGCTTTGCTTACATCATCGCTCTGATGATCAACCAGTTCGGCGGCCTGTTTACCGGCAATGTCAACGTCATCGGCCTCATCGCGGCGATTGCCTGCCTGGCTCTGATTGTTTACATGCTCTTCAAGCCGTATAAGGAAGCAACCAAGCTTTCTACCAAGGTCTAAGTTCTACCCAGTGTCATCCAAAGGAGTGTGAACGTTATGATAAGCTGGATTCAAAGCAACCTTGCAACCATTCTGATCTCCTCCCTCTTAATCGTAATTGTAATCTCCATTATTAAGTATCTGATCCGGCAGAAGAAAAGCGGAAGAAACTCCTGCGGATGTGACTGCGGCCATTGCTCCATGCACGGTTCGTGCCATGGTGGCTGCGGGCATTGAGTCCGGGCCGTAACAAAAATCCCGCACCTGTGCAGCTGCGAATGGCGCACAGGTGCGGGAGGCAAATAAAATCACGCCTGTTTTGCAGGCGTGATTTTTTAATTGTCAAAAAGCAGGGGCTTTTTGATATTCTTAAAAGCACTTCAGGTGCCGCTCTTTCCGGCAGGATTCGGTCCGGTCGCAGCGGTAGCAGACCTCGGTGTCAGGTGACGGCTCGCCGCGCTCAAATTTCAGAAGGTTATCGACCGTGGTTGCGGCGATGTTGTTGAGCGCCTCTTTGGTGAGGAAGGCCTGGTGCGAGGTGACAATGACGTTCGGCATGGAAATCAGGCGTACCAGCGTGTCGTCTTCGATGATATTGTCCGAGCAGTCCTCGTAGAACAGGTCGCCCTCTTCCTCGTAGACATCCAGACAGGCCGCGCCGACTTTACGGCTCTTGAGCCCGTCGATGAGCGCCTCGGTGTCGACAAGGCCGCCGCGCGAGGTGTTGACGATCGTGACGCCGGGCTTCATTTTGCTGATTGCGTCGGCGTCAATCATATGCCGCGTCTCATCCGTCAGCGGGCAGTGAAGCGAAATGACGTCTGCCTGCGCCAGCAGCTCCGGAAGCTCCAGATAGGTAAGGCCGCTGTCAGGGTTGGAGAACTTGTCATAGGCCAGGACCCGCATGCCGAAGCCCTTGCAGATATCGGCAAAGATGCGGCCGATTTTGCCTGTGCCGACCACGCCGACGGTTTTCCCATGCAGATCAAAGCCGGTGAGTCCGGCGAGGCTGAAATTGAAGTCGCGCGTGCGGATATAGGCCTTGTTCGTATGGCGGTTGACGGTGAGAAGCAGCGCCATGGCGTGCTCTGCGACAGCGTAAGGGGAGTAGGCAGGCACGCGGAAGACGTGGAGTTTTCCAAAGCAGGCGCGGGTATCGACATTGTTGAAGCCCGCGCAGCGCAGCGCGATGACCCGCACGCCCATCTCGTACAGCGCGTCGACGACCTTGGCGTTTACTGTGTCGTTGACAAACACGCATACACTGTCAAATCCCTTGGCCAGAGAGACCGTGTCCTCGTTGAGCTTCGTTTCAAAATACTTGATTTCAAGGCCGGTGTCCGCGGCGTGCGCATCAAAGCCGGGCTTGTCATAGGGTTTGGCGTCAAAGAATGCTAGTTTCATTTCAGCACCTCCGCTGTTCTTTATTTGATAATATTATATCGATAAAAATATACTTAGTAAATAGTCAAGGTTTCCAAATCTGCCCTCTGCTATCAAGAAAATTTTGTCCGGTTTTCAAAAGAATCATACGCTCTCTTCGAACGCCGCCAGGGAACTTGGCACTGCGGTTTCAGCGGAGTTTCTGCCTGCAGATCTGGCATAGCAATTTATGCGGAATTATGATATGATGCAAAGAAATAAGACCACGGAGAAAAGAAGGTGACGGCGTGAGTGTAACGGTAGCGGATCTTCTGAAACTGCCGTCTTTGCGGCAGGCGAAGGTGCTTGGCGGCGAAGGGGGACTTGGGAAGACGGTTTCGTCTATTTCCGTGCTGGAGTCCATCGCCCCCGGGGTGCTGATTCGCGAGGTATTTCCGCACAATAAATATTCCGGAAGTGAGATCGTCATTACCGGCTTTCTGAACTGCACGGACAACGTTGACTTGCAGTGCTCCAATCTTTTGCGCCTGATTGACGGCGGGGAAGTGGGGCTCGTGCTGTACTATGTCGGGGTCTATCTTCCGCGCGTCGATCAAAGGCTTATCGATATCGCAAACGCAAATGATTTTGTGCTGATCTGCATGCCGGAGGGGCAGCGCAGTCTGCGCTACAGCGACCTCATCACCGATGTGACAGAGTGCATCTACCGCGACCGGGCGGCAAATGTTTCGCTTGTGTCAGATATTCTGGCGCGTATCTCGATGGTGCCGCATCATCAGCAGACGGTCGGCACCGCCCTGCAGATGCTCTGCGCGGAGCTGAGCTGCTCGGCTGTTTTGAGTACGCACGAGGGAAGAATCCTGAATCTTGCGGCCTGGCCGACCGGAACGGAGGACTACCTCCGCGAAGGCATGGAGCGCTGCCTGCCGCTTTCTGCGGCGCAGGCAGTTCCGTGCCCGTTCCTGCCGGACGCGGAGATGATCTGCAGGCCGATCTGCGCGGACGTGGCCCAGCCGCTTGCGCTGACGCTGATTAAGGTCGGCACGCCGCTCGACACGCAGTGTGTAGAGCAGGCGGCAGATACCGTGCGTATCTGCATCAATATCTGGGGAAGGCAGCACGGGGCGGTTGCAATCCATGAGCTGATCCGCGCGATATTGCAGGATGAGCCGTTGAAAATGCGTCGCTTGGCGGAGATATTCCATGTGGATGTCGCCGCGTTGCATGAAATCTGGATGCTGTGCGATATGGACGATGCGTCAAAGGTCAACATCGATCAGATGACCGGCGCTGCGCGGCAATGCGCGGATAGCGTGATCGGCGCAATTTACGACGGAACACCGGTTATGAGTCTGAGCACGCCGCGCTCCTTGCGGGATACAGAGCGTGTGATGGAAGAAATCCTCCATCAGGCGCTGCCGGACAACCCGGATGCAGTTCTGGTGCGCTGCGGCGGATTGTCCAATACGACAAACTGCCGCGAGGCGTATCTATTGACGCTGGAGAATCTGGAGGATGCCAAACGCATCTTTCCGCACAAAAAGCTTTTCTTGCAGGGCGATCTGGAGTTTGCCGCGTCATGCCGCAGGCGGATCAGCGAGGGCGAGGCGGCCGCGGCCCGGCGGACAGTGCCATTGAGCGTGCTGCAGTCCGACCGGGAGTATCAGGAGCTTTTGAACACAGCGTGCGTCTGCCTTCTGGACTGCGACAGCAGCGTTACCAGAACGGCGCAGATGCTGTTCCTGCACACCAACACCATCAAGTACCGCCTGCAGCGGATCTCCGATCTGCTGGGCTACCGGCTGGGGAAAATGCCGGAGACGATTGAGCTGTACCGCAGCGCCGCGATATACCGCCTGCTCCATGAACCGCACGAATCACAGCCATAAGCCGAGCTTCATGCATTGTCCGAACGGACAATGCATGAAGCCTTTTTTCTGCCGATTCGACAGTATTCTTTTGCGATTTGCAGTGGTATCATTGTGCCATTCTTTGATACGTCAAAGAGATTTCTCAAGAGAGATGAGCATTTTCCATGAGTGAAAAAACAAACGGATTCAAAATTGAAGAATCGCAGCGTCAAAGCTGGCTTTCGATCGCGGCGGTCTGGGCAGGCGGCATGATCTGCGTACCGTGCCTGATGATCGGCGGCGTTCTGGCCGGCGGCGGGCTGAGCCTGGGGCAGATTATTTTGTCCATCCTGATCGGATACGGCATCATCTGCGCCTATATGATTTTTATTGGCATGCAGGCGTGCGACACGGGACTTCCCGTTTCGGTTATGGCGTCCGGCGCGCTGGGTGAAAAGGGCGCGCGGTATATCATCAGTACGCTGCTGGCCATCGCCTGCGTGGGCTGGTTCGGCATTCAGTCCGCAACCTGCGGCAGCGCGTTTGCAAGCATGACTGCCAGCATGTTTGGCATGGAGGCATCTGACACATTTGTGACGATCAGCTCCATTGTCTGGGGCGTCATCATGCTGGTGACGGCGTGCGGCGGCTTCAAGGGCCTGAAGTAAGTGGCTCAACTACATTGCGGTTCCGCTGCTGGTCATCGTCTGCCTGTACGGCCTGATTGCCGGAATTGTGTCCAATGACGGCGGCAGCGCCATCGCAAACTACGCGCCGGAAGTTTCCTCCGGTATGGTGTTCGGCATTTCGATGGTCGTCGCGTCCTTTGCGCTCGGCGGCGTCATCTCCGCGGACTACTGCCGCTTTGCAAAAAGCCGCGGCGACGTGGTCAAGTCCTCCCTTGTGGGCGTGATTCCGGCGGGCCTGTTCATGCTGCTCACCGGCGCTCTGATGAGCATTGTCACCGGTCAGTATGATATTTCCGCTATCCTTGCCTCGCTCGGCGTGCCGTTTATCGGCCTGATCGCGCTGGTGCTTGCCACATGGACGACCAACGTCACAAACGCCTATTCCGGCGGCCTGGCACTGAGCAATCTGCTCGGCTTTGACGAGAGCAAGTTCAAGATCACGACCGGCGTCGCCGGCGGTATTGGCACGCTGCTCGCCGCGTTCGGCCTGCTCAACGCATTCCAGGGCTTCTTGTCCCTGATGTCCGCGCTGATCCCGCCGCTGGCCGGTGTACTGATCGCGTCGTACTGGATTGTTGGCAAGGGCAAAAAGGAAAACTTCGCGGTTCAGTCCGGCTTCTCTGCGGTCGGTGTGATCTCGTTTGCGGTGGGCGCAATTTTTGCCTGCATCACCGGCGGCACGTTCGCGAGCTTCCCGGGCCTCGTTGAGGCGCTGCCGTTCTTGAACTGGCCGTTCTTTGTCGGCCCGGTCAACGGCATTGTGGTCTCGCTGGTTCTGTACGTCATTCTGGCGAAGGCGTGCCCGGCAAAAAACAAATAATCTGAGCGCGGGGCATGGGCGCAGCCCATGCCCCCGGAAGTTTGAATAAGGAGTATTGTTATGCGAAAAATCGGTATCCCGGAAATTGAAGATATTGCAACCGGCGCGGCCCTGCTTGGCGCGGGCGGCGGCGGCGACCCTTATGTCGGCAAGCTGGTTGCCATCGGGGCGGTGCAGGAGTGCGGCCCTGTGACGCTGCTTGACCCTGAAGAAGTGCCGGACGATGCGCTGGTCGTTCCGATTGCCATGATGGGCGCACCCACGGTTCTGGCGGAAAAGGCGATCGGCGGCACGGAATATCAGAAGCTTTTTGAGATGGTTTCCAAATTCTTCGGCCAGAAGATCTATGCGTTCATGCCGATTGAGGCAGGCGGCGTCAACTCCATGCTGCCAATCGCGGCGGCGGCGCGGCTTGGCATGCCTATGGTGGACGTGGACGGCATGGGCCGCGCGTTCCCGGAGCTTCAGATGGTGACGTTCACCATCGGCGGAATGAAGGCGACGCCCATGGCGCTTGTGGATGAAAAGGGCAACAGCTGCATCTTTGAGACGATCACGAACAAGTGGACCGAGGAGTTGGCCCGCGCGGTTACAATGAGCTGCGGCGCTTCCGTTTCTGTTTCGCTCTATCCGATGTCCGGCCGGCAGATGAAGGAGTTTGGCGTGCACGGTATCGTAACGCGCAGCGAGCAGCTGGGCCGCGCCATCCGCACCATCAAGGACTGCGGCGATAAGACGCCCGAAGAACACTTCCTTGAACTGTCGGAAGGCTTTAAGCTCTTTAAGGGCAAGATTGCCGATGTGCTGCGCGAGACGCGCGCGGGCTTCAACTTCGGTAAAGTCGTTCTGGAGGGCATCGGCGAGTACAAGGGGCGCACCGCCTACGTAGAGTTCCAGAATGAGAATCTGACGGCTACGGTGGACGGAGAAATCCTTGCAACAACGCCGGACCTTATCTCGCTTGTCGATACGGAAACGTTCCTGCCTGTCACGACCGACGCGCTCAAGTACGGCAAACGCGTGATGGTGGTGGGCCTCAAGTGCTTCCATCTCTGGCGCACGGAAAAGGGGCTGGAACTGGTAGGGCCGCGCTATTTTGGCGTCGACACCGACTATATTCCGCTGGAAGAGCGCTGCAAGGGAGGTAACTGAAGATGTATAAACTCGGAATTGATGTAGGCGGCACCAATACAGATGCTGTTCTGGTAGATGAAAACCGCGCTGTGGTGGCAGATATCAAATACCCCACCTCGGCGGATATTTACGATGGGATTCTTGGCGCAATGCGCACGGTGCTGAAGGTTTCCGGTGTGGACCCGAAGCAGATTCACCAGGCGATGCTCGGCACAACGCAGTGCACCAACGCGATTGTGGAGCGGAAAAATCTTGCGCCTATCGGAATTTTGCGCATCGGCGCGCCGGCGACGGCCGGCATCCGCCCGATGGTCGACTGGGCAAAGGATATTCAAAAGATCGCCGTAGGCAGCGCAATCATCGGCGGCGGATTTGAATATGACGGCAAGGAGCTTGCCCCGCTGGATGTCGAGGCGGCAAAGGCATTTTTTGAAGAGATGAAGGCAAAGGGCGTTCAGTCCATCGCCATTTCCTGCGTGTTTTCTACTGTCCGCAATGACCATGAGCTTGAGGTGGCGAAGCTCTGCCGCGAGGTTATGGGCGAAAACGTCCATGTTTCCATCTCCAGCGAGATTGGCTCCATGGGCCTGATTGAGCGGGAAAACGCAACGATTCTCAATGCGGCGCTCTGGAAGGTCGCCGAGCGCTTTACAGAGGGCTTTGCCAAGAGCCTGCGCGACGAAGGCATTACCAACGCCGATGTCTATCTCAGCCAGAACGACGGCACGCTTATGACAATGGAGCATGCCCGGCGTTACCCGATTCTGACTGTCGCCTGCGGCCCGACGAACTCCATTCGCGGCGCGAGCTACCTCTCGGCGCTCAAAGACGCGATTGTGGTGGACGTCGGCGGCACGACCACGGATCTCGGCGTTATCCAGAACGGTTTCCCGCGCGAGTCGAGCGTGGCCGTCACCATCGGCGGCGTGCGCACCAACTTCCGGATGCCGGACGTCATCTCTATTGGCCTTGGCGGCGGCTCCATTGTCCGCGTCAAAGACGACGGCAGCGTGAGCGGCGGCCCCGACAGCGTGGGCTATGAAATCACGAAAAAGGCAATGGTGTTCGGCGGCGATGTGATGACCGCGACGGACATTGCCGTGCGTCTCGGCATGGTGGAGCTTGGCGACAAATCCAAGGTCGCGGGCATCTCGCAGGAGGTTGCCGAAAAGGCGATGGATGTCATCCGCGCGCTGGTGGAAGACAGCGTGGACGCGATGAAGGTCTCCAACGCGGACGTCGAT
>CAKUCT010000092.1 GCA_934643765.1 uncultured Oscillospiraceae bacterium | reverse complement strand
CTCTATGAAACCATGACCCGGAACCAGAATCTTGCGGTTCAGCTGGACCGTCCCAGCTGTCAGGACACCGGCGTCATCCAGTTCTGGCTGAAGTGCGGCACCAATTTCCCCTACATCAACGAGCTGGAAGACCTTCTGAAGCAGGCCGTTGTGCAGGCGACCTTTGCAACGCCGCTGCGCCACAACTCCGTGGAAACCTTCGACGAATACAACACCAAGCGCAACGTCGGCAAGGGTACGCCGACCGTCTGGTGGGATATCGTGCCCAACTCCGACAGCTGCGAAATTTACGCCTACATGGCAGGCGGCGGCTGCACGCTGCCCGGCAAGGCAATGGTTCTGATGCCCGGCGCAGGCTACGAGGGCGTTACCGATTTCGTACTGGATCAGATGACCTCCTACGGTCTGAACGCCTGTCCGCCGCTGCTGGTCGGCGTCGGTGTGGCTACCTCTGTGGAAACCGCCGCGCTTTTGTCCAAGAAGGCGCTGATGCGGCCCATCGGCTCTCATAACGAGAACGCCAACGCGGCCAAGATGGAAAAGCTTCTGGAAGACGGCATCAACGCCATCGGCCTTGGCCCGCAGGGCATGGGCGGAAAGTACTCCGTTCTGGGTGTGAACATTGAAAACACCGCCCGCCATCCTTCCACCATTGGCGTCGCCGTGAACGTGGGCTGCTGGTCCCATCGCCGGGGTCACATCGTGGTGGACAAAGATCTGAACGTGACCTGCGACACCCACTCCACCTGGAAATTCAACGGTTGATAGGAGGGTACAAAAATGGTTGAAATCAGAGGTAACAAAAAGGTTCTCATTACGCCCGTCACTGCCGAGGACCTGAAAGATATCCATATTGGCGACATCGTCTGGCTCGACGGCGATCTTATGACCTGCCGTGACGTGGCTCACAGACGGCTCATTGAGTACGGCCGGGAGCTGCCCTATGACATCCGCAACAAGGCCATTTTCCACGCCGGCCCCATCGTCCGTAAAATCGAGGGCACCGAGAACGACTACGAAATGGTCTCCGTCGGCCCCACCACTTCCATGCGCATGGAGAAGTTTGAGTATGAGTTTGTCAAGCATACCGGCGTGCGTGTCATCGTCGGCAAGGGCGGCATGGGCCCCAACACCGAACGGGCCTGCAAGGAGTTCGGCGCCATCCACTGCGTGTTCCCCGCGGGCTGCGCGGTCGTAGCGGCTACCGAGGTCCTGAAAATCAAGGAGCATCACTGGGACGAGCTTGGCATGCCCGAGACGCTGTGGTGCAACGAGGTAAAGGAATTTGGCCCCCTGATTGTTTCCATCGATCCGGACGGCCGGAACCTCTTTGAAGAGCAGAAGGTCGTCTACAACCAGCGCAAGGAAGCGGTCAAGCAGACCATCTATCCCGAAGTCAAGTTTATCAAGTAAGAACGAGTCCGCTTTTCAAGACTTTCTCTTGAAAAGCGGGCTTTTCCATGCAGGTTCAGGCTTGACATATCCGCTGCCGATGCATATCATGGATACAAAAGGAATGGTCTTCCTGACGGACGGCCATTTTTCGGCGCATTCAGTTAGAGCAAGCTAACTAATTTCAAAGAAAAGAGGTTTCAGCATGTCAAAACAGGCCACCGAATTTCAGAAAAAAGAAATGAGCAAAATGTACCGCAGCAAAGAGATTTTCAAACCTCTGAACACCGGCTGGATTGATGAACATGTCGCCTGCGTGCGCGAGTGGGTGGCAAATATCTTCTTCTACCGCAAAAACGGCGCCGTTATTATGATCGACGCCGGATACAACTACGACCGTCTGGAGGAGAAAATGCGCTGGCTCGGTATCCGCCCGGACGAAATCCGCGACATTCTCATCACCCACCAGGATACAGACCACGTCGGCGCCGTGGAGGCCGACAGCCCTGGCCTGTTCAAAAACGCGACGCTCTATGTCGGCGAAACCGAAAACCGTTATCTGACCGGCGAGGTGCGCCGGAAGGTCATCTATCATCTCTATAAGCTGCCGCAGGTGACGATCAACAACAAAAAGATTCTTCTGAAGGACGGGCAGGTCTTCACCATCGGGGACATCAAGATCGAATGCTTCCTCGTCCCGGGCCACACCTGGGGCCATATGGTCTATCTGATCGACGACAAATACCTCTTCACCGGCGACACAATCTGGTTCGGCGCCGACGGCGGCTACAGCTTCATCAGTTCCCTGGCCGAAGACAACAAGCTCGCGGTAAAATCGCTGGCTGGGCTGGAGCAGAAACTGCAAAGCCGCGGATTGCAGCCGCTGTTCATCACCGGCCACACCGGCTGGACGGACAATTCTGCCTTCGCCTTTGCGCACAAGGATTTGCTTTGCTCGCCGTTTAAAAAGCGCGTGCCGGATCCGACCGCGCCCTATGACGGCTACGACGAGTCGGACGACACCGAACAGCGCGCAAAATCCGGACTTCTTGCGGGCGTCCATTGCCTGCATGCGCCGCAGCTATAAAACGTTCTTTCTTCCTATCTTTCCGAATCTGACGCTCCGGACGGTTTTTTGAAAGTCTGCGCCCCCCTGCAGTTTTTTCTGCAGGGGGGCTTGACAAATTTACACGTCCTGTCTAAAATATAACAGTGTTACAGAAACGGAGGCGGCGCCTTTGCGCGAAACTGACCACTCTACGCTCGCGCGCATTCACGCTGCCGCGAAGCAGGAATTTTTAAGCCATGGCTTTCAGCAGGCCTCGCTGCGCAGCATCGTAAAGCAGGCCGGCGTGACGACCGGCGCGTTCTACGGCTACTACGAGAGCAAGGAAGCGCTGTTTGACGCGCTCGTGTGCGAGCATTACGAGCATGTCATGGGCGCGTATAAAGCGACACTGGACGCCTTCGCGCGTCTTCCCATCGAGCAGCAGCCCGAGAAGATGGGAAAACTCAGCGGCGAGGGTATGAAGGACATGCTGATCTACATGATTGAGCACCGCGACGCGTTCCGGCTGCTGCTGCAGTGCTCGGAAGGCACGCGCTACGCCACAATGGTAGACGATGCCGTAGCGCTGGAGGTGGAGGCCACGCACCGCTATTACGCCGTTCTGGCGCAGCTGGGCCGCCCTGTGCCGTACATTGATGAACGGCTGGAACACATTCTGGTCACGGGCATGATGAACGCATATTTTGAAATTGTCCGGCACGATATGCCGCTCGACGACTCCATGCGCTATGTCGAAGAGCTGCACGATTTCTACACCGCCGGATGGACAAAAATTATGGGGCAGTGATGCCCTATGATTTTTCGCCAAAAGTTAGACTTATCTAACTAATTTTAGAGACATCTAACCATTTTGGATATCCGGGCCAAAGCGTCAGCTGACGCAAGCCCCATATCATAGATCGATTCTCGCAACCAAGGAGGAATGTCTGTTGAAAGAGAAAAAACCTTCCAGTCTTGACCGCCTGCTCAGCTACGCCGGCGGCCACCGAATCCTGACGTATCTGTCCTGGATTCTCTCCGCGGCAAGCGCGCTGCTCGCGCTGCTGCCCTTCTGGTACATCTGGCGCATTTTGAAAGAAGTGCTCGCCGTCGCGCCCGACTTCAGCCAGGCCATCCATATCACAAGCTACGGCTGGACGGCTGTGCTGTTTGCCATTCTGGCCGTGCTTGTGTACATTGCGGCGCTGATGTGCTCGCACCTGTCCGCGTTCCGTATTGCAACCAATCTGCGCCTGACCATGACACAGCACATTGCGACCCTTCCGCTCGGCGCCATTGAGCAGTTCGGCAGCGGCAAACTGCGCCGCACCATTCTGGAAACCGCCGGCGCAACCGAAACGTACCTTGCCCACCAGCTGCCGGACAAAGCCCGCGCTATGGCAAGCATCGCGGGGCTTCTTGCGCTGCTGTTCGTCTTTGACTGGCGGCTGGGCCTTCTGAGCCTCGTGCCGGTGGCGCTCGGCTTCGTGTGTATGATGGGCATGACTGGTAAGGAAATGCAGCGCAAGATGACAGAATATCAGAACGCGCTGGCGGATATGTCCAACGAGGCCGTGGAGTATGTGCGCGGCATTCCGGTCGTCAAGACCTTCGGCCAGACGGTCTTCTCGTTCAAAAAGTTCAAGAAGACCATCGACAACTATGAGACCTGGACCACCGCCTACACCGTGCAGCTGCGCGGGCCGATGATGGCCTACACGCTTGCTATCAACAGTGTGTTCATGTTCCTGATTCTCGGTGCGTTCTGGTTTACGCGCGGCGGCATCACCTCGTCGCTGATTTTGAACCTGCTGTTCTATATCATCATCACGCCGGTCATCTCCCTGACGATGACGAAGCTGATGTTCATGAGCGAAAACGGCATGCTGGTCTCCGACGCCATTGCCCGGATGGACAGCGTTCTGAATATGCCGTCTTTGTCGCAGCCGCAGTCCCCCGCGCACCCGTCCGGGACGGATGTGGAGCTGTCGCACGTGACCTTCAGCTACGATGGGCAGAAAAACGCCGTGGAGGACATTTCCATGCACGTTGCGGCCGGGCAGAGCGTCGCCCTCGTCGGCCCGTCCGGCGGCGGCAAGTCCACGCTGGCAAACCTCATTGCCCGCTTCTTTGACCCTCAGTCCGGCACCATCCGCATCGGCGGCACGGACATCCGCGAGATGGACAAGCAGGAGCTGATGAACACCGTTTCGTTCGTCTTCCAGAACAGCCATCTACTCAAAGCGTCCATTCTGGACAATGTGCGCCTGGCAAAGCCGGAGGCTTCGGACGACGAGGTTCTGGCCGCGCTGAAAGCCGCGCAGTGCATGGATATCATCGAAAAGTTCCCGCAGGGCGTGCATACCGTCATCGGCTCGCAGGGCGTGTATCTCTCCGGCGGCGAGGCGCAGCGCATCGCCATCGCACGAGCGATGCTGAAAAACGCACCGGTCCTGATTCTCGACGAGGCCACCGCCTTCGCAGACCCCGACAACGAAACCAAGGTGCAGGCCGCGCTCGGCGTTCTGGCCAAGGACAAGACGGTCATTATGATTGCCCACCGGCTTTCGACCATCGTAAACACCGACTGCGTCTACGTTCTCTCGGACGGCCATCTGGCCGAGTCCGGCGCCTTCAGCGAGCTCACGGCCGATGACCACAGCCTGCTTCACACCATGTGGCAGGAGCACCAGCAGTCGGTGCAGTGGAAAGTGGCAAAGGAGGCACAGGTATGATTCAGAAATTACAGCGGCGCTTTGCCCTGTCGCGCAAGGGCGCCATCGACACCATCAAAGGAAGCTTGTTCTGCGCGCTGCAGAACCTCACCTTCATGTTCCCCGTAGGCCTTCTGTACCGTCTGGTCTGCGATCTGCTGGGCGGTACGCTTGGCGCTGCGCGCGTCGGTTTTTATGTCGGCGGCAGCGTGCTGTGCTGCGTGCTGATTCTGCTTGCAACGCGGCTGGAATACAATGGCACATACCTCGCAACGTATGTTGAAACCGGCGTGCGCCGGATCAGTCTGGCGGAAAAACTCCGGAAAATCCCCCTCTCGTTTTTCGGCAAAAAAGATCTGGCCGATCTGACCTCGGCCATCATGAACGACTGCGCCGTGCTTGAGCAGAGCCAATCGCACTTCGTAAGCCCCCTGATCGGCGCGATGATCTCCACAACCGTCATCTGCCTCTCGCTTCTGTTCTTCAACTGGCGCATGGCGCTGGCCGCCATCTGGCCGCTGCCGGTTGCGTTCGCGATTGTCGCGCTGGCTGCGAAGGTGCAGAAGGCGCTGGCGCAGAAATCCATGGCTGCAAAGATCGCCTGCGAAGACGGCATTCAGGAGTGCATGGAAACCATGGCTGACCTGCGCGCAAGCAACGCAGAAGGCCGCTATCTCGACGGCCTTACGAAAAAAATCCGCGCGCTGGAGGGCCGGCTCATCCGCGCTGAGCTCGGAACGGCTGTCTTTGTGGTGCTGGCGGGGCTCATTCTGCGCCTTGGCATTGCAACGACCGCACTGACCGGCGCCGTGCTGCTGACAAAGGGCGAGGTAGACATCCTGACCTTCTTCCTGTTCCTGCTTGTGGCCTCCCGCCTGTATGACCCGCTGGAGGGCTCGCTTCAGAACCTGGCCGCCATCATCGCAACGTCCACCAACATCGAGCGTATGAATGAAATCTTCGACTGCCCCATCCAGACCGGCAGCGAAACGCTTACAAACAACGGCTGCGACATTGTTTTTGATCACGTCGGTTTCTCATATAACGACGAAGAGACCGTGCTCAAAGACGTCTCGTTCACGGCAAAACAGGGCGAAGTCACCGCCCTTGTCGGCCCGTCCGGCGGCGGCAAGACCACGATCTCCCGCCTGGCCGCGCGCTTCTGGGACATCAGCCAGGGCAGAATCTCGGTCGGCGGCATGGATATTTCCAAAATTGACCCAGAGTCCCTGATGAGCTTGTACTCGATCGTGTTCCAGGACGTGACGCTCTTTGACAACACAATTCTGGAGAACATCCGCATCGGCCGCAAAGACGCGACGGACGAAGAGGTCATTGCCGCGGCGAAGCTTGCGAACGTCGACGTCTTTGCCGAAAAGCTGCCCGACAGCTGGAATACCAGAATCGGCGAAAACGGCAGCGCGCTCTCCGGCGGCGAGCGCCAGCGCATCTCCATCGCACGCGCCTTCCTGAAAGATGCGCCGATTATTCTGCTCGACGAAGCGACGGCAAGCCTTGATGTTGAAAACGAAACCGCCATTCAGGCGGCCCTGTCCCGCCTGATCCGGAACAAGACGGTCCTCATCATCGCCCACCGTATGCGCACCGTCTCCGGTGCGGACAAGATTGTCGTGCTCAAAGACGGCGAGGTCTATGAGCAGGGCGCGCCGGACGCGCTTATGCAGCAGGGCGGCCTCTTCTCGCACATGGCCGCGCTGCAGCTGGAGGGCCAGAGCTGGACGCTTCACTAAAGATTTTCCCGGCCTGGCCAAAGGCCAGACCGGGAATCCCGAAAAAGCAACGGCTTTTCAAGCAAATTTCACGCACAAAAACCACCCGGTTGGATTTCCAACCGGGCGGTTCGTTCTATTTGTCAGATTACTGCTTGTCCTGCGCGGCGAGCTCCTTCAGAGCGTCCTTGCGGGAGAGGTTGACGCGGCCCTTCTCATCGATCTCGGTGACCTTGACCCAGGTCATATCGCCGACATTGAGAACGTCCTCGACCTTTTCTACTCTGTGGTTCTCCAGCTTGGAGATGTGAATCATGCCGTCCTTGCCGGGAGCGAGCTCAACGAACGCGCCAATAGGCAGGATGCGGACGACTTTACCGTAGTACAGCTTGCCGACCTCGGGCACGAAGCAGATATCGTCAATCATCTTCTTCGCGGTGTCGCAGGAAGCGGCATCGGGAGAAGCGATGTGGATGGTGCCGTCGTCGTCAATGTCGACCTGTGCGCCGGACTCAGCCACGATCTTCT
>CAKUCT010000091.1 GCA_934643765.1 uncultured Oscillospiraceae bacterium | reverse complement strand
CGTCATCGGCGACCTCAACAAGCGCCGCGGCCGCGTCATGGGCATGAACCCCGATCCCGAGAACCCCGGCTATCAGACCGTTGAGGCCGAAGTGCCGATGGGCGAAATGAGCTCCTACACGATCGACCTGCGCGCCATGAGCCAGGGCCGCGGCAGCTACACGCTGAAGTTCATCCGCTACGAAGAAGTGCCGCAGATGAACCAGGCCAAGATTATTGAAGACGCCAAGAAGGACGAAGAAGAAGGCTAACCCACTTATGATTTGCGCCCCGGTTTCGTATGGAACCGGGGCGCTTTTGAAAACGGAGCATATGGAACAGAACGTATTGTGTAAAGACCGTGTGCGGCAGGTGGATCTGGCGAAGAGTATAGCGATCCTTGCCGTGATTGTGATTCATATCTCTGGCGAACCGCTGTTGTATCAGCCGGTCGGAAGCGGCGCGTGGACGCAGAATCTGCTGTTTGGAAGTGCATCCAGATTCGCCGTGCCGCTGTTTTTCCTCTGCAGCGGCGCGCTGCTGTTGGATGAAAACCGGGAGGTTTCCGCCCGGCACATCTGGACAAGAAACATTCCGCATATGCTCGCGGCGCTCTTTTTCTGGGCGGCAGCATATGCGATGGCGCCGTTTGTCTATCATGGGAACTTCGACTTTGCGGCGATTGGGAAAAAGCTTCTGGACGTTCTTTGCTGGCGGCATGAGCAGCACTTGTATTTTCTGCATATCATGCTGCTTGTCTACGCGGCGCTTCCCGTGACGCGTGTGCTGACAGAGCGGGCAGATGAAAAAACCGTCCAGTACGCGCTTTTGTTCTGGTGCGTCACAGGCGTGCTGCTTCCTGCTGCAAAGAGCTTCCGGCTGCTGGATGTTCTCGGCGGGATTCCGATGCAGTGGCCGCTCAATATGACCTGGAGCGCCATCGGCTGTACGGTGCTGGGCTGGTACCTGCGGAAAAGGCCGCTTGGCTGGCAGGCGGCAGCCGGCTATTTTGCGGCGGGCTTTGCGATCAGCTTTGGAGGCACGCTGCTCCTTTCCGTGCGGAAAGGAATGCTGGTGATACAGCTGCTTGAAGGGCTCTCACCGGGGCCGCTTCTGATGGCGGCGGGCGTGTTCTGCCTGTGCGCGGAGTTTGCGCCGAAGCTTCCGAATGCTTTGCAGAAGGCTGCGGAGACGGGCGGACGGGCGTCGTTCTGCATATATCTCGTGCATCAGTTCGCGCTGAAGCTTCTGCGCGCGCTCGGCGTGACGGCGCAGTTTGCAGCGCCGCTGAAAAGTGTGCCGGTTGTGGCGATTTTGTGCCTGGCAATCTCTTTTGCGGTGTATCTGGCGCTCTCTAAGATTCCGTTTGTCCGGCGGTGGCTGATGTAAGGAACTTTTTGAAAGAAAACGCGTCATAGAAGCAGAGAATGCAGAAAAAGGAGCGATTGATATGGGGTTCTGGATTTATATGCTGGCGATGGATCTGATTTTACCGCTGTCGATGATTCTGTTTGGCAGGCGGTTTATGAAAACCGCGCCGGGGAAAATCAACATGCTTTTTGGCTACCGCACGACGCGGTCCACCAAAAACCAGGAGACCTGGCAGTTTGCACACCACGTGTTCGGCGCACTCTGGTATAAACTCGGGCTTGTGCTGCTGCCCCTGACGGTGGCGGCGATGGCATGCGTTCTGGGCAAGGATACCAATACGGTGGGCGCTGTGGGCGGCTATGTTTGTCTGGCGCAGCTTCCGGTCATGCTCTATGCGATACTCCCGACGGAGCGGGCGCTGAAACGAAACTTTGACAAGGACGGCAACCGCATCAACGCATAAAAAATCCGCACCTTTTTTGGTGCGGATTTTGATGTTTCAGGTTGGCTGCGCCGTAGCAACGCCGCGTTTTGCAAGACCTGCGGAGAGAATTTGGTGCGCGCGGTCGCTGATTTCGGCGGTCGTTTTCAGCTGGGCAATTTCCTCCGCCGGGATAACGCTGAGCACATCCAGATAGACATCCGTGCGCCGGCGGAACATGTTTTTGAGAATGGCCTTCGTATTGGTCAGCGCGCAGACGACAACCGGCACGCCGGCCTTCTGCGCAATTTTGAACGCGCCGTTGCGGAACGGCTGCAGAAGACCTGTCTTGCTGGTGCCGCCCTCGGGGAAGATGGCGATGGAGGCTTTGTCCTGCTTTAAAAATTCGATGGCCTTTAAAATGGCCTTCAGAGCCTCACGGTCATTGTTCCGGTCGAGCGGCAGACAGAGCACCTTCCGCATGACCTGGGCGACAAAGAAGATGGAGAAATTTTCGGTCTTGGAGATGAACGCCAGATCGGCCCAAGGCATGGCGTAGTAATAGATCAGCGGGTCAAAGGCGAACAGGTGGTTGGAGACCAGCATGAACCGGCCCTTGCGCGGCACTTTTTCAAGCCCCGTCACATGCACGCGCACGCCGCCAAGGCCGAGCGCGAGCTGGCAGAATTGGTTGAGAAGAAACCGGAAATACGGGCTCGGCTTTTCTACCAGTTTTTTTGGATCGACAAACAGGCACGAGACCGCCAGCACCAGCAAAAACGCGAGAACCAACGCCAGAAAGCTTCCGGCGAACAGCAGCGGCAGCCGCCACAGAGCTGCGAGCGAAGCGAACCAGCCGTGTGCCGCACTGAATCCGACGGAGAAAAACGCGCTCAAGACGCATAAAACACAGATCATGGAAACGAGACCTCGATTGGAACAAAATTCACACCGAAGATAGTATACTGCAAAGCGGGATAAAAAGACAGTCTTAATTTTTAGTTCACTAAAAATTTACATCTGCAATGAAAACGCCGCCGGACAGATGTCCGGCGGCCTGTTTGTCAGATTTCAAAAACAAAAGCTTCTTTGCCAGCTTTAAAGCTTCTGCTGCTGCAGCCAGATATCCATCACCAGGCTGTGCGGCAGAATTTTTGTCAGCGCCATCTGCGCTCGCGCGATGAAGCCGAATTTGCTGACGTCCTTGCCGCGCTTGGCGTCGCGCCAGGCGCGCATGACGACCAGCTTGGGGTCATACATGGCGACATATTTTTTGATGATCGGCTTTTCCTGGTCGATGACGGCGCGGTCAAAGAACTCGGTCTTCATCCAGAACGGGCAGACGGCCATGACGGAAATATCCTTATCGTCGAGCTCGCGGTTGAGCGCGCGGCTGTAGCTCAGGACGAAGGCTTTGCTGGCCGCGTAGACGCCAATATACGGCACCGGCTGGCAGGCGGCGACGGAGGCGATGTTGATGATCTGCGCGCCTTCGCGCATATAGGGAATGGTCAGCTGACACATGGCCATGAGCGCCTCGCAGTTGAGATCGACCATGTTGAGATTTTCGCCCAGCGGCGTGTCGCAGGAAGCCTGGAATTTGCCGTAACCGCTGCAGTTGATGAGCAGCTGCACGTTTGCCTGCGCGTTTTCCAGCAGCTCTTCATAGTGCGCAAAGACGCTGCGGTCGGTCAGGTCCATGACGATCGGGCGCACGGGGAAGGGAACCGTTTCGGCAAGCTCTTCCAGCCGCGCCAACCGGCGGGCGATGACCCACACCTCGTCAAAGGTGTCGTAGGTGTTGATCGTTTCGGCAAAGAGCTTGCCGAGACCGCTGGAGGCGCCGGTAATAATGGCGATTTTTTTCATATCAAAAGACCCCTTTCGGAAGACAGCGTTTGGAAAAATACGAAAAAATACAGAATTTTCTATAGTATAGCACGCAAACGGATGCAATGCAAGTATACCCTGACGCGCAAAGCCCCGCCGCTTTCGCGGCGGGGCAGGCATCGTATGATTACAGCTCCGGGCCCTGATAGGAATTGGGACGGTTCTGGCCGTAGGAATCCTGATAGTGGCCGGGGAAAGAGGCCGAGCGGCCATTGGAGCGCTCCCAGCAGATCTGACGGTAGAAGCTGGCGCGCGCGGCTTCCTCATACGGACGGAGCCAGAAGGTTCCTATGCCCAGCGTCAGCGCACTGAGAAGCGCCCAGCCGAAAAAGCTCAGCTCCAGACAAAACAGCCGCCATTTATTGCCGAGCATGAGCTCTTTGGAGGCTTTTCGCGCGTCATTCGGGCGCATGCCGGGATTCTCATAGAGGATGTAGGGCGCCATGGAATAGCTGAAGGCAGCAACAATGCCGGGAATGACAAACAGGAGCGACCACAAAAAAATAAAGATGGATGTCAGAAGGTTCAGCAGAAAGCCGTCTCCAAAGCGGTGAAACTGCGAAAACAGGTCGGAAACCTGCGCGTCCTTGTGATCGATCAGGGCAAGGTTGAACTTTGCGTAGCCAAGTTGGACTGTGCCGCCAATGATAAAGCAGACGAGCGCGTAGATCGATAAAAGCGTGCCGAAAATGATCAGTGCGGTCCAGACAAAGTCGGGAATTTCATAATGTCCGCCGCTGCTCTGGATAAATTCGCCGGCGGAGCTTCCGACAGAGCTGCCGCCGCTTCCGCTGCCGCCGGAGCTTGCCATGGTTCCGCCGAGCAGCGCTGCGAGAAAGCCCGTCAGAACGGCAACGCCCCAACGGCCGCTGAGCGCCTGTCTTGCCAGAGCGCGAAAATCTCTTGCATACATGGTGATAACCTACCTTTCTCTTTCTCGATGGTTCCTGCCTCTTCCATAATAGAGGATATGCTTGGATTGTGCAAGGAATCCGGGAAATTTAAGAATTTCTTTCTTGTTCTTTGACGCAAAAAACAGCCTGCCGGTTCCCGGCAGGCTGGTAAAAAGAATTACATTTTTTCCGGTGCACTGAAGCCAAGTAGATCAATGCAGGTTTCCAGAACCCTGCGCGTGAGGTCCATCAGAGCGACGTAGCTGGTTTTTTTCTGCTCGTCCGGCTCGGAGATGATCTTCACGTCGTGGTAGAACTTATTGGCAGCGCCTGCAAGCTCATACATATATGCGCAGATCTCGTTCGGCGCGGAGTTTTTATAGCTCGACGTCAGGCTGTCGGCCAGGCGCGAGAGGACGAGCATGAGGTCCTTCTGCTGCCGGCTTTCCGGCACGAGCAGCTTGCAGTCTGCAACATTCCCGGTGTATTTGGCCAGAATCGACTTGATGCGGACGATGGTGTAGAGAATGTAGGGGCCGGTGTTTCCTTCAAACGAGGAGAAGCGGTCAAGATCGAACACATAGTCCTTGGTGGCAAGGTTCGAAAGGTCGCCGTATTTGAGCGCGGCCATCGCGATCTTCTTCGCGGTCTCGGGGAGTTCTTCATCGGAGACGGTCTGGTTTTCCTTGATCTTTTCGGTCACGTAGTCTGTGATCTCGCGGATGAGAACCTCCAGACGCATGACGCCGCCCTCACGGGTCTTGAAGGGCTTGCCGTCTTTGCCGTTCATCGTGCCAAAGCCGATGTGGGCCAGCTCCGTGGACGCCGGAACGAGTTCTGCTTTGCGTGCGACGCGGAAAACCTGCTCAAAGTGGAGGCTCTGGCGCTTGTCGGTGAGGTAGAGAATCTTGCCGGGATGGAAGTCCTTTTCACGCTGGACGATGGTTGCAAGGTCGGTTGTGGCGTAGAGCGTCGCGCCGTCGGATTTGAGAAGGATGCAGGGCGGCATTTCCTTGGTGTCCGTTTCTTCCTGCACGGGGACGACGAGCGCGCCGTCGGACTCGACGGCCAAATGCTTGTCCTCCACGATTTTCAGCATCGTGGGGATATACGCCTGCGCGTCAGACTCGCCAAGCCAGACATCGAAGCTGACATTCAGATTATTGTAGTTCTTCTTGAGATCCTCCACAGAGATGCGCATGATCTGCTGCCACATGGCGCGGTAGCCGCGCTCGCCGTTCTGAAGAAGGTAGGTCGCGTTGTGGGCCTTTTCAGCAAACTCGGCGTCGACCTTCGATCTTGCGCTGGCCTCAGGATAGATTTTCTCGAGCTCCGAAATCGTAAACGGCGCCTCTGCAGGATACTCGCCGGTAAAGTCCGGGTCAAAATAGCAGAGCTCCGGATGCTCGCTTTGCACCTGCGCGATAATCAGGCCCATCTGAAGGCCCCAGTCGCCGAGGTGAATGTCGCCGATGACGTGGTTGCCGAAAAATCTATAAATGCGCTTGATGGACTCGCCGATGATGGCGCTTCTCAGATGGCCGACATGCAGGGGCTTTGCCACGTTCGGTCCGCCGTAGTCCACGACGATGGTTCTGGGCTGGGCGTCCGGCTTTACGCCGAAGTGCTCCGCCAGATTCATTTCCGCAACATAGCCTGCCAGATATTCGTTGGACAGCTTGAAGTTCAGAAAGCCGGGGTTCGCGGCCTCGACGCTTTCAAACATCGCGCAGCCGTCGAGCTGTTCTTTTACAGCGCCTGCAATCTGAATGGGGGCTTTATGATAGACCTTGGCCGCGGGCAGCGCGCCGTTGCACTGGTATTCGCACAGGTCCGGCCGGTTGGAGAGTGTGACCTTGCCGTAGGCCGGGTCAAATCCGGCCCGTTCAAATGCGCCGGAGACCTCCCGGGAGATCAGATCAATCAGAACATCCATATTTATACACCTTTCGTATTGACAATTACTCATAAGTTTTACTATTATAACAAAGAAGGAAGAAAAAGTATAGCCCAAAAGGGATGGTTCAGGACAAAAAGAGCCTGGTCGTCAGGCAGGCCATGAAAAACCCCGTAAAATCGGCCAGAAGTGCGGCGAAGATGGTGTGCCGTGTGTCCCGAATGCCGGCGGAGCCGAAGTAGACGCTGATGGTGTAAAAAGTTGTTTCGGAGCTTCCGAGCATGACGGCGGCTGTTTTCCCGATGAGAGAATCTGCCCCGTGCGCGGCAATCAGCTCCGCGCCCACGGCCAGCGCCGCGCCGCCGCTCATGGGGCGCACGAGCATCAGCGGAGCCAGTTCCGGCGGCATGCCGAGAAAGCGGAAAACGGGCGAGAGGGTGCCTGCCATCAGTTCAAAAAAGCCGCTCCGGCGCAGCATGGTAATGGCCGCGAGCAGGATGATAAGGCTCGGCGCGATGGATAAAAGCGTCCGGAGACCTTCCTGCGCGCCGAGCAGGAGCGCATTGTAAACATCCTGTTTTTTGCGAAGGGCGTAGACGCTTGCGAATAGAAACAGCAGGGGGATGAGGAGCTCACTCATGACAAAGACTCCATACACCGCGCGGCCAGAAGCCCCACCGCGACCGAACACGCAGAGCTGAGCCAGACGGCCGGAAGAATTTCAAACGGGCGCGCCGCGCCAAGGCTTGCCCGGAGCGCGGCGACGGTGGATGGAATGAGCTGAAGAGAGGCTGTGTTCATCACAATGAGACGGCACATTTCGTCGCTCGCGCGCGTCCGGCTGCCGCTGAGCGTCTGCATGCGGCGCACGCAGGCAATGCCCATGGGCGTGGCTGCGCTGCCAAGGCCCAGAAGGTTCGCCGAAAAATTGGCGCTGAGAGAGCTGAGCGCCTGCTCGTCGCGGCAGGTATCC
>CAKUCT010000090.1 GCA_934643765.1 uncultured Oscillospiraceae bacterium | reverse complement strand
TGGACTCTTTCGAAAACAAAGGGGCCGCGGCCCCTTTGAGACCCCGGGGCTGCACCATCGTTCCCCCCGCAAAGATTTTTGCAGAGCAAAAATGCTTTGCGGCGGTAGAGTCGAAAGGTTTGCTGCTCGGTATTTGGATTGTCAGAAGTCGAGCCGAACCAAGAAAATTTGGCGGGCAAGCAAGAGAGTGCTTTCAAAAACCATAGTCACTACTTGCAACCTAAGCACTGCGTACCTAGAACTTCTGGGATTTCAAAAGGGCCGCAGCCCTTTTGTTCTCTGCGCGACAGCGCAGCCAAAGCAACTTCTTCCCGGCGGCTCGACACGGCGCTTCTTTGCGCAGCTAAGAAGCGTGGGGTCGAAAAATTGGTTCGAGAAAAAAGAGCAGGCTGGCGGGCACCGCCAGAAGAGGTCATTTGCCGACGCAGAAGCGTTCAAATATCCGGTTGGTGATATCCTCCCGGACCACGCGGCCGGTGACCTCGCCAAGCGAGCGCATAGCGTCTTCCACGTCGACCAGCACGGCGTCCGGCGTCATATGCTGCTGCAGGGAGGAGAGTGCTGCCTCCATGGACGTGCGGGCCTTGGCGATGGCGTCTGCCTGCCGGGCATTGGTCAGGATGGAGCCGTCGCAGGGAGAATCGTCTTCAAAAATCATGTCGAGCGCCTGCTCGAGAAGATCCAGTCCTTCCTTTGCCGCGCAGCTGATGGGAATGACGTAGGAAAACGGCAGATCGCTGGGGTCTATCACGCAGCCAAGATCCTGTTTGTTGATGACCGCGACAGATTCCGGCGCCTGCAGCGCAGCGTCCATGGCGGCCTGATCTTCAGGCGTGAGGGGCTTGGAGCCATCGACAACGAAGAGCGCCAGCTGGCAATCCTGCGCTGCCTGTAAGGAGCGTTCCACGCCGATATGCTCCACAGTATCACTGGTTTCGCGGATACCCGCGGTATCCAGCAGGCGAAGCAGGTGCCGCCCCAGGGTCACAGACTGCTCCACGGTGTCGCGCGTGGTGCCCGGAATGTCGGTGACGATGACACGATCAAAACCGGCGAGCAGATTGAGCAGGCTCGATTTACCGGCGTTCGGCGCGCCGAGAATGGCGGTCTGGATGCCGTTTTTGATGAAATTACCGCGGCGGCAGGAGGAAAGAAGCGTATCGAGCTCGTGTGATGCGCCGCGCAGCGTATGTTCATAGGACTGCAGCAGGAAGGGCGCAATGTCCTCGTCCGGATAGTCCAGCACGGCGTGGAAATGCGAGCAGATGTCCATGAGCTGATCGTAGATGGGATCGAACTTCTGGCGCATAACGCCAGCAACCTGGCCCGCTGCGTTGGCGGCGGCGTCGGCGGTTTCGGCGTCAATGAGATCAATGACGGCCTCTGCCTGCGTCAGGTCCATCTGGCCGTTGAGAAAGGCGCGGCGGGTGAACTCGCCGGGGCCAGCCTGGCGGAAGCCCACGGCAAACAGGGCTGAGAGCCCAGCGGACAAAACGGCAGGCGAACCGTGGCACTGAAACTCTACGGTGTCTTCTCCGGTATAGGAGTGCGGCGCGTGCGAGACAAAGACCATGGCCTGGTCGATGGGGCGGCGCTGCGCGTCATAGAGTGTGCCGCAGGCGAGCTTGCGGTCGGGAAGATCACTGAGTGTTTTTCCGGAATCGAGCGAAAAGACGCGCGCGGCGAGAGAAATGCAGTCGTCACCGGACATACGCAGAATACCGATGCCGCTGCGCACAAAGCCGGTGGCAACGGCGGCAATGGGATGGGCCAAATTCGTTCACCTCCACACAAAGGCCCCGGACGAAACGCGCCGTCCGGGGAACGGGTTTTATTGGAATAGGATATCAACACCCTTGAGCATCAGGGGATTGACATCGAAAACGGCTTTATCGCCGAGCTTGCAGTTGACGTTCGTGACATCGACGACGGTATGCAGCATGCCGATGTGGCCAAGGACGCGGCAGCGCTTGCCTGCAAGCAGCACACTGTAGCCCTTGCGGCCAAAAATGAAATGCTTGAGATTGGAAAACACACCGCGCAGACTGTCTTTTCTTCTCGTCAGATCGTTTCCCATCTGGCAGCCGAAACCATTGTACCAGCCGACGGGAAGAACGGCGATGCGGGTGGGCTTTTTTGCCTTCCAGCCCGCGCCGTAGCCGCAGGTGTGTCCCTTCGGGAGCCAGCGCAGCTCGTCAATCGCGGCTTCCAGCGTGCCGACGCGTTTTAAATTATAGCTACCCTTGAAGCTGAGGCGGCCTAAGATTGCCGAACCGACGCGCACGGCGTCCATGGCATAGTTCGGAAAACGCAGGAGCCCGGCAGAGTTGCAGCAGTGGCATGTGCCGACCTCAAAGCCCTTTTCCTGCAGCTGCCGGATGACGGAGCGGAAGGAGACCATCTGAAGATCGGTCGCTTTTTTATTGCAGAACGCGGAATGGAAATGCGTATAGATGCCGCACAGGTCCAGACCGTCCATATAGGAATAAATATGAATCAGCTTGTCGATTTCGCTCGGCAGAAAGCCGCAGCGGCCCATGCCAGTGTCGATTTCTACATGCGCCCTGGCCCGCTGCTTGCGCTGGGTGGCGATGCCGTTGAGAACGGCGGCGTCGTCCTGGCTGGAGATGGTCAGAATGACGTCCAGATCCAAAAGCGCGTGCACTTCGTCAATGTCGCAGGTCGGGCGGATCATCAGAATCTGCTGGGAGAAGCCAGCGTCCCGGAGCTGTTTGGCGTCGGAAACCTCGGTCACGCAGAATGTACTGACGCCCGCGTCACGGCAGATGGCGGCCAGGGGAACAAGGCCAAGGCCATAACCATTTCCCTTGACGACGGCAAAAAGCTGCGCTTTGCCAGCGCGCTTTTTGAGCGTTTCCAGATTCTGACGGATGGCGGCGGAATCGACGAGATAGCGTTTCATGTGTGTGCTCCTTTGTTACGGAACTTTATTTTCCGCGGTTGCGGATGAGATAGACCTGCTTGCGAAGCTCTTTGAAAACGGAGGTTCCGTGTTCGACGGCCCAATAGACGGCGGGGGAAAGCACTAGGTCCATTTCCCCGACGAACTCTGTAAAATCGCCGCCGAAGCCCTGCTTGAAGCGGAACAGGCCGTAGAGCGGGTTATCCTCCGATACGTCGCCGGAGACGCCGCGGAAGTCATACACGCGGCACTTTGTTTCAACGGCCCACTGAATCATGCGCCACTGGAGCAGATAGTTTGGCATCAGGTTGCGGTGCTCGTTGGAAGATGCGCCGTAAAGGTACCAGACCTTATCGCCATAGTGGATGGCGAGCGTGCCCGCGATGGGCGTGCCTTCGGGGTCAAAGGCCATATAGAGCCGGGCGTGCTCGCCAAGATTATCAAGCATCGCCTCAAAATACTCCGGCTTTCTTGTGACAAAGCCATCACGCACGCCGGTGGTGAGCATGAGGTCGGAGAACGCGGGAACCATTTCCTTGCCGCAGATACGGACCGTGACGCCTTTACGCTCGGCAAGACGGATATTGTAGCGCCATTTCTGATGGAATCCGGCGAGCAGCTCCTCTTCCGTTTTGCCTTCCACATTGAGGCGGAAGACATAGCGCGGCTGGATGGCCTCAAAGTTTTTGCCGCCCTCTTTGGCCTTGAAGCCAAAGCTCTGCAGCATGGCGGCAAAGCCCTTATTGGAAGACGGAACGTCGGGATCAATTTTGATGACGTAGGATTTGTATTTCTTTGCAAGCGCCTTTGCACCGGCCAGAAGCTCGGAGAAGGTCTCGCGGTCGTCAAGATCGCACACCGGGCCGCGGCAGCCGTACATGAGGGTCCTGCCGATGCCGGGCACTTTACGCGTCATGACGGCGAGGCTTCCTTTGATTTTGCCGTCCGCTCCGCGCACGGCGATGGCGTCCCACTGCCACATGGGCTTCTGCTTGCCCCAGAGATAGCTCTGGGCAAAGTTACCCTTGGGGTGGGACTGGACAAACTCTTCGTATTCCGAAAGCGTTTTTTCGTTGATCAGTTCGTACATGGTATCGCTCCACATCTATTATTATTGTATGGCGCGGAGAAGGCCGCGCGGAATCGTCAAAATAGTTCATATTATCTTACCATATTTATGGCGCATATGCAAACAGTACCGTATAGTTTTTCCGGCCGGCGGAATAATAAACCGCAGAGGTGAGAATATGCCGGAACTGACGCAGGCGGCGCTGGAGGCGCTGTTTGAGAACGCGGCGGATTTTGAGACGCGGGAAATTGAGAGCGCGGGGCAGAAGCTTGCAGTGTTCTTTCTCGATGGGCTGACCGCCGGCGGGGATATCGCGGAGCTGGTTATAAGACCGCTGGTGGAGCAGAACGAGAAGCTGGAGGAGCGGGTATTGTTTCAGCGCGCGGTGCAGGGCGGAATCTGGTGCGCATCGGTCAAGGAAGTACATGAGACGCAGCAGGCAGCGGAGCTGCTGGTGAACGGCTTTTGCGTGGTGCTGTTTCCAAAGCTCAAAAAAGCCATCGCTTGCGAAGCCAAGACGGGGGAGAAGCGAGCCCCGTCGCCGCCGGAGACGGAGAACACCGTCAAGGGCGCGAAGGACGCGTTTACAGAGACGCTGCGCACCAACACAAGCCTTGTCCGGCGGCATGTCCGGACGCCGCAGCTGCGGCTGGAAGAAATCGTGGTTGGAAGACGCTCCGGGACAAAGGTGACGATCTGCTGGATGGACAATCTGACAGACCCGGAGCTTCCGGAGCGCATGCGCGCGCGGCTTTTGTCTATTGATATAGACGGACTGCTCTCCCCGGCAGCGATTGAAGAGTATGTGACGGGGGCACGCAGGACGGCGTTTCCGCTGCTGGAGTATACGGAGCGGACGGACCACTTCTGTCAGGGACTGCTCGGCGGACAGGTGGGACTGCTGGTTGACGGGCTTCCGCTCGGGTATCTGGCGCCGGTGAGCTTCGGTGGGCTGATGACCTCGCCGGAGGACCGGACGGTGGACTATCTTTCAGCGTCGTGTCTTCGCGTGCTGCGGTACGCGGCGCTGGCGGTGAGTCTGCTGCTGCCGGCCATTTATGCGGCGATGGCGATGTTCCATCAGCAGATGCTGCCGACAAAGCTGCTGCTATCTATTATAGATAGTAAGAAGGACGTTCCGTTTTCCACAATTTTTGAGGTGCTGGGCCTTCTTTGCGCGTTTGAGCTGCTGCAGCAGGCGGGACTGCATCTGCCGCAGGCGGTCGGAACGGCGGTGTCGATCATCGGGGGCCTGGTTGTAGGGACGGCGGCGGTGGATGCGCGGCTGGTTTCACCGGCGGCTCTGATCGTCACCGCGTCGAGCGGGATCTGCGGCTTTACGCTTCCGAACCGGGAACTGTCGGATTGCCTGCGCCTGTGGCGCTTTGCGCTGGTGGTGCTGGCGGGGATGTTCGGGCTATTCGGCGTGACGGTAGGACTTTTGCTGATGCTGGTGCGGCTGGCGGGGTTGGAGAGCCTCGGCAGAAGCTACCTGGCGCCCTTCAGCCAGGCAAGGACGCAAGGCGCGCTGCTGCGGCCGCGGCTGGTGCAGCAGAAATTCCGGGATGCGGCGCTTCGGCCGCAGGACAAACGAAACCAGAGGTGAGGCAGGAATGAAGAGAGTGGCATGGATTGCGGCGGGGATTGCGCTGCTGGCCCTGATTGGAATGCCGCGCGGGAAGCGCAGCGATGTGGCCGAGCTTGTCCCGGTGCAGGCTTTGATCATTGACGCGGAGCAGGGGAAAATTACGATTACAACGGACACCGGGGACACGGGGAGCGGCGCGTCGCTGGACGCGGCGTTTTCCGATCTTCGCGCCGGGTGCGCGGGGCAGCTTTTTACGCAGACGGCAGAGCATGTACTGCTCACGGCGCGCGCATGGTATCTGATGCCGCAGGTCAGCGTCAGCCAGCAGCTGCGGCCGGCGGCAAAGCTGTATCGCGTGGTCGGTCAGGCACCGCAGGCGCAACCGGCGCTGGAATTTTTACAGGCGCATCCGGGGAGTCTAACGCTCAGCCATACGAGAGCGGCGCTGTTGGAGAACCGGCAGGTGCAGGCGCCGCAGCTGGTTCAGACGGAAGGAGGATTGCGCCTTGGGCGATAACATATCCGGAAGACAGACGGGCGCGTGGTGTTTCTGCGCGGTCAGCGTGCCCGCGATTTTGACGGCGTCGAGGATGGGCTGGGGCTGGGCGCTGCTGGCGGGTGCGGTTGCGGCGGCCTATTTTGGACTGACCGGAAGTCTGGTTCCGGGCGGTGCGGTGGATCTGGCGCGCGAGACGGCCGCGGCGTTCGGGCGCGGGCCGGGCCGGATTGTGCTGGCGCTTGGCGGGGTTTTCTGCGTGCTGGCACTGTCCGACACAGCAAGCCGGGCGGGCGCTGCGTTTCCGGACGGGACGGCCTGGCTGGCGGGGGCGGCCATTTTGCTGCTGGCGGCGCTGGCAAACGAGAAAGGTGCATTCTGCGCGGCGCGGGCCTGCGGCGCATTGGCGCTGATCCTGGCGGGCCTCTATCTGATTACTGGCCTGAGCGCTGCAGCGCAAACAGAGGCAAAGTGGTTTCAGCCCTGGGGGACGGTGCGGCAGAGCGTGACGCTGCTGCCGTCGCTTCTGGTGCCGTGCTGCATCCGGTATCTTCCGGGAAGAAAGGAAGGGACGCATGGCGCGTGGCTGGCGGGGCTTTGTCTTGGACCGGCCGCGGTCGCGGCAATTACGTCGGGGTGCTTATCGCCAAGGCTTGCGCAGAGTCTGGAGCAGCCATTTTACACGGTCAGTCAGAGCCTGTCTGTGTTGGATGTGATGGAGCGGTTTGAGCCGCTGGTATCTGCGGCGCTGCTGATGGGCTTTTTTGCGCTGGCAAGCTTACTTGCAGCGGCAGCGAAGGCGCAGCTGGAAAAGGCGCTGCCGGTGCTTTCCGGAAAACGATGGACGGCGGGGGCGGTGTGTCTGGCAGCGTTTTTGCTGCAGGGAGTGTGCCGGATGGCAGGCGAAGGCTTCTGGATGATGGGCGCGGCCATATTTTGGGGAACAGTACCGTTATTAACACTACTAATAGTAGCTATAAAAAATAATTGAAAAATTGTCAAAAAAGGCTTGACAAACCGTTTTTACTTTGATAATATATGCGAGCGCTCGAGAGAGTGACAGCAAAGCGGATGTGAGTCAAGAAAAACCTCGAAAGAAATCGAAAAAAGTTCTTGACATACGAATGAAACTGTGCTAGAATAAATGAGTTCGCTGCGAGAGAGAAATCAATCAAAGCTGAACGAAATCACAAAAAGTTTTAAAGAATTTGAAAAAAGTTCTTGACAAATGAAACTTGATGTGATATAATGAATAAGCTCTTTTACGAGCGAAGCCGCTGAGATGCGGAGTGCACCTTGTAAATTAAACAACGAGAAACATGAACAAACACCTTGGACAATTTAAGGTTTCGAGAGA
>CAKUCT010000089.1 GCA_934643765.1 uncultured Oscillospiraceae bacterium | reverse complement strand
GTCATTGCCGTAGGCTTGCTGTTTTTTCATTGCGTTTCCTCACCATATTTCGTGCTTCTCTTGGGGATAATTACCCATTATATTGAATTCAGTATACCGTTTTTCCCCGCTGAAGTCAAGTTTTCCCCGGTTTTCAAATTCTTGTGGAAATCTGCAAAAATGAAATCGGAATCTTTGGCTTATTTTCAGAAAGGGCACGGTTGCATTTGCTGTCGTTTCACGGTATCATGTGTAGTATCCATATAGTGGCCGAGTGTTGGAATTTTCTGATACGGCCGATACAGAACGAGAAACAGACAGAGGTATCATAATGACAAAGCTGGGGTTTGACAACCAAAAATATCTGGAGCTTCAATCCAAAAAAATTCTGGAGCGCGTCGATCAGTTCGGCGGCAAGCTCTATCTGGAGTTCGGCGGCAAGCTGTTTGACGACTATCACGCCTCGCGCGTGCTGCCGGGCTTTGAGCCGGACAGCAAGATGAAAATGCTGCTGCAGTTAAAGGATCAGGCGGAGATCGTCATTGCCATCTGCGCCGAGCACATTGAGCTCAACAAACGCCGCGGCGATCTTGGCATCACCTACGACATGGACGTGATGCGTCTGATTGACGCGTTCCGCTCCATCGGCCTTTATGTCGGAAGCGTGGTCATCACGCAGTACCGCGGCCAGCACGCGGCGGAGCTGTTCCAGCACAAGCTGGAAAACCTTGGTATCCGCGTCTATAAGCACTATCCGATTGCGGACTATCCGTCGAACATTCCGCTGATCGTCTCGGACGACGGCTACGGCAAGAATGATTATATTGAGACCACGCGCCCCGTCGTGGTTGTGACGGCGCCCGGCCCGGGCTCGGGCAAGATGGCGACGTGCCTGAGCCAGCTCTACCATGAGCACCGGCGCGGCGTGAACGCGGGCTATGCGAAGTACGAGACCTTCCCGGTCTGGAATCTGCCGCTCAAGCACCCGGTGAACCTTGCCTATGAGGCGGCGACGGCGGACTTGGCGGATGTCAACATGATTGACCCGTTCCATCTTGACGCCTACGGCGTGACGACGGTCAACTATAACCGCGACATTGAAATTTTCCCGGTGCTGGAGACCATGTTCCGCACCATTTACGGCACCTGCCCCTACAAGAGCCCAACGGATATGGGCGTCAACATGATCGCAAGCGCGATCATTGACGACGAGGCGTGCCGCGAGGCGTCCTGCCAGGAGATCATCCGCCGCTATTACGCGACGGCCGTCGGCGTCAAAAAGGGCACGGCAACCGCGTCCGAGCTTCACAAGCAGGAGATGCTGATGAACTCGCTGCATCTGGATGTGACGATGCGCAAAGCTGTGCCGGCGGCGCTGGCCAAGGCCGAGCAGACAAATAACCCCGCCGTCGCCATCGAGCTTCCGGACGGCCGCGTGATTACCGGCAAGACCTCCGGCCTGATGGGCGCGAGCTGTGCGGCGCTTTTGAATTCGCTCAAGGCGCTGGCGGCCATTCGCGACAATGTGAATCTGATCTCCCCGATGGTGCTGGCCCCGATTCAGCATCTGAAGGTGGAGCACCTGGGAAACACGAACCCGAGACTGCATACCGATGAGGTTCTGATCGCGCTTTCCATGTCCGCGGTGACAAATCCGACGGCGGAGCTTGCGATGGAGGCCCTCAGCGGTCTGCGCGGCGGCGAGGTGCACTCGTCGGTCATCTTGTCCGAGGTCGATGTGAATGTGTTCAAAAAGCTCGGCATGAACGTCACATGCGAGCCGGTCTATCAGTCGCATTCTTTGTATCACAAGTAATCCCGACCCCGCAAGCGGGCGTATTCTGAGAAAGGAACCAATATGAAGCGCAGGCAAAATCATCTTCTGACAACCCTGATTGTGCTGTTCTGCGCGGCGCTGTTGGCCGGAGCGGGCTATATGCTCGTGCAGGTTCTGCCAAAAAAGGCACCGCAGGAGGTATCGAGTCTGGAGACAAATTCCGTGTTTGAGTCGGAACAGTCCTCTGTTGCGCCGGAGCGGGAGCAGGCCTATGAGGGCGAGATTCCGTCCGGGGTGGAGATGACGCCGGACGATACGCCGGAAGACGGCGCGACGGCAGAGGGCGATAACACCGGCGAAGAGACCGCGCCGTCTGATGAAACGGCCCAGCCGTCCGGCAGCGCGGCGCTCATATCCGCAGAAGCGGACGCCCTGGCCCGCAGAACGCTTGCGTCCATGAGTCAGGACGAGAAAATCTGGCAGCTGTTTTACGTGACGCCGGAGCTGCTTACGGGCGTAGAAACTGCCACGCGCGCGGGCGACACGACAAAAACTGCGCTGGAGGAAATGCCGGTCGGCGGGATCATCTATTTTGCGAAAAATTTAGAAGACCGCGCGCAGACGCAGGAAATGCTCCATAATACGAAGGCTTACACCAAAATCCCCCTCTTCCTCGGTACCGACGAAGAGGGCGGCACGGTCAGCCGCGTCGGCTCCAATCCCGCAATGCAGGCCATTGCCGCGCCGTCTGCGCAGTCGCTTGGCGAGCAGGCTGATCCTGCAGCCGTCTATCAGGCCGGGCAGGATATCGGCGGCAGCTTGCACGCGGTCGGCTTCAACATGGACTTTGCGCCTGTGGCGGATGTATCCAGCGGCCCGTCGTCTGTCATCGGCTCGCGTTCATTCGGAACGGATGCACAGCTCTGTGCGTCGCTCGTTTCCGTCATAACCGGCAGTTTGCGGGCGGAGGAGATCATTCCCTGCCTCAAGCATTTCCCCGGCTATGGCAGCGCCATTACGGATGACCACTACGGAACATCGATTCTGACGAAGACGCTCGACGAGCTGGAAGCGTGCGATTTCCTGCCGTTTGCGTCGGGCATCGAGGCCGGTGCGCCGTTTGTCATGGTGAGCCATCTGAGTGTGCCCGAGGTTGTGGGCGACAATACGCCGAGCGACCTGTCCGAGAAAATTGTCACAGAACTTTTGCGGAACAAACTGGGCTTCACCGGCGTCATAATTACAGATTCGCACCAGATGGCCTCCATCACCGATCTGTATCAGCCGGGCGAGGCCGCGGTGAAAGCGCTGCAGGCCGGTGTCGATATGATTCTGATGCCGCAGGATCTGCAGGCCGCGTTTGACGGCGTGAAGACCGCCGTCCAGAACGGGACGCTTTCAGCGTCGCGCATCGATGAGAGCGTGCTGCGGATTTTGCAGGTCAAGGCCGAATATGGAATTTTGAAGTGATGCCGGGTTTTCGGCAGAAAGGAAGAGATTTATGGAACCGAAGAAACTTTGCCGTGCGTCCGTGGATAAGAAGCTGTTTGGCGTCTGCGGTGGGATTGCCCACTATTTCAATCTGGACTCCAATCTTGTGCGGCTGATCGCCGTGATTCTGGTGTTTGCGGGCGGCCTGAGCGTTTGGGTCTATATTATCGCGGCGCTTATTATGCCTGAAACAGACGCATATTAAACCTGCCAAAAAAGCAGGGGCTCTTTTGGCCGCGCGCAGGTCACGGCCCAAAATAGATTCCACGTTGTTTTGCCTTGAGGGGTGAAACTATACAAGATTTTGGCTATACTGGAAAACTCCGGAACACATCGTGTTCCGGAGTTTTTTATGCGCGCAGCGGGGCGCAAATTTTTCGAAAAAAACTGTTTTTTCGAACCTGGTTTAGCCCCAAAGGGCGGAGAGCATCGGAATAATCTGCTTTTTCCGCGACACAACGCCGGGCAGGAAACAGGTATGGTCCTTGAGCGGCGTGTTGACCGCCTGCGCAAAGATATCCTCGTCGCCCAAATAGAGAATCTGCGTCCCCTCCAGCAGCACATCCGTCAGCATCAGAAGCATCAGGGTGTAGCCGCGCGTTTCCATCGTCTTTTTCATCAGCGCCAGGAACTCGTCCTTGCGCTCCATCATGCGGTCATAGCCGATGCAGGTGATCTGGCTGACGCCGAAGTCGTGGTCCGCGATGTGGAAGTCCTTGAAATCGCCGAAGAGCAGGGATTCTGTGCTCTTATCGTCAGAGATGGAGGCCGAGAAAATGGCCTTTCCAAGCTCATCGAGCGAGACATTTGCAATGCGCGCCATGCGCTCTGCCATGCGGTGGTCGCGCTGCGTGGCGGTGGGGGATTTGAACATAACGGTGTCGGCCACGATCGCCGCGGCCAGCAGGCCCGCCAGCCGGTCTGTCGGCAGAAGGCCGCGCTCCTGATACATCCCGGCGATGATGGTCGCCGTGGAGCCGACGGGCTCATTGCGGAAATAGATCGGCGCCATGGTCTGAATATCCGCCAGACGGTGATGGTCGATGATCTCCAGAATTTCCGCCTGCTCCAGGCCGGGAACCGACTGCGCCATTTCGTTGTGGTCAACCAGGACCACGCGCTTGCGGCGCGGTTTGAGCAGGTGATAGCGCGAGAGCGTGCCGACAACCTTGTCGTCCGCGTCCAGAATCGGATAGCTGCGGTGGCGGCTGCTGAGCATGACCTCCCGCACATCGTCCACAAAGTCTGTCAGATGGAAGGCTTCAAGGTCCGTCGTGCGGCAGATGCGGCCGGCCTCTGCGGCATGGTAGAGCATGCGCGCGGCCTTGAACGCGTCAAACGGCGTTGCGATGATGCACGTTGTGGTCGGCAGTGAGAGAAGCTCCGCCGGGAGCTCGGCCTGGCAGACGATCAGACAGCCAACCTGCATCTCAATGGCCCGCCGGGCCATATCGGGCTGCGCGCCGCAGATGACGATGGAATCCTTACCGGAAAAGAGCAGGTTTTCGTTCTGCTGCGGCAGGGCGATGGATACCTCGCCGCTGAGCCGGTCGACAAGGTATCCGGCGTCGTTGATGATTTTGCCGTCCAGAACGCTCAAAAGGTTAAAAACCGGCAGATTTTCCGCGTAGGTATTGGAGACGGTCTGCATGTCATAGTCGGCAATTTCCGCTGAGGAGAGCATGCCGTAGAGCGTGCCGTCGTCATTGGTGACAGGAATGGCCGGGATCCGGCGGTCGGACTGCAGCGCGTCCCAGGCTCTGCTGATTGTGACAGCGCGCGAGAGGGCCGGCGGCGTGTCGTAGTCCAGATCCTGGACCTGCGTGCGCATGGTCTGGATGCGGACCGGGGGCTCAAAGCCAAAGCGGTCGAGCACGAGCCGGGTTTCATCGGAGATATGGCCGAGCCGGGCCGCAACATATTCGCGGTTTCCAAGTGCGTTCTGCAGCGCCGCGTAGGCCATGGCTGAGACGATGGAGTCTGTATCGGGGTTTCGGTGCCCGGTGACATAGATGGGGTCCATGAAGCGCCTCCTTATTGATGTTCCTGATCTTTGTAAGAGGGAATCTGTACGCCGTTGTTTCGCAGGATGAAGCGGACGGGGTAGTAGCGGTCAAGATAATTTTTGCTGAACCATTCATAGGTCGCATCCGGCAGATGGACAAGCTCCGGCGCCTGCGTGCGGAAGAGCTTGAACGTCGTCTCGTCGCCGGAAAGAAGCGCCGCGGCAAGCTCGCGCTGGCCCTCCTGCATGAGCCTTTCCAGACAGGCGTCCATGATGGCGGCGCAGGCCTGTTCGTCCGCGTCTCCAAGCAGCTCCTTGCTGCCAAGCCAGAGAAGGAACTCATCCATATCCAGAAGCGTCCGCGCCGCAGCGTGCGAGAGCGTCTGGAAGGCTTCTTTGTCACCGCGCTTTAAAATATCGATGAGGTAGGCAAAAAGATCATCTTCCAGACACACGCTGTCAAGAAACACCTCGTAGATATCGCGGATTTCGGATTTGACAGGCTCGGTTGGTGTGTCTGATTCTGCGGGCGCTTCCGGCTCCTGCGGTGGTGCCGCGTCCTCGCTTTGCTCCATGGCGCCGAGCGCCTGCAGCAGCTGCACGGGATCAAAGCTGTCCAGCTCCTCCTGCGCAATGGTTTCGCCGTCCTGCAGCGCGCACAGACGGACAAACTCCGGAATGCCGATGGAAGAAATCTGCTGCTGCAGCTCGATGGCGCGCTCCATATCGCCTTGCTTTGTCAGCGTGATGCCGGCGGGCGCCTGGCGCGAGCCTTCGCAGATTTCAGAAAGATAGGTCAGATAGCGTTGCAGAAGTGTCATGGAAGCCTCCTGATAGATCGTGATTTGTAACTCCAGTGTAGCATGAAACGAAGGGAATGTCAAAAAAGCAAAAAAATCCCTGACCATACATGTATGGCCAGGGATTTCAGTTCAACAAAGCGAATGCTTTTTGTCAGTTTTTCGGAATGCTCAGCCGGACCTGCGCTCTGCGGCGCGCGGCCTGCGCAAGACGCTTGTCTTCCTTGGAGGCGCTGCTATCCGCCAGGGTTTCTTCCGCGCGCTGCAAAGCAGCCTGCGCGCGCTCGCGGTCAATGTCTTCGGCCCACTCAAACGTTGTTGCAATCAGGTGTACCTCATTATTGATGACGCTCACCATGCCGCCGATGCAGGCGGCAATGCGCGCCTGCCCGTCGAGCACAACCTTCGCCGGACCCATGCCGACGGTGGTGACAAAGTTTGTGTGCTTGGGAAGAATGGTCAGACTGCCCTGCGCGGCGCGCAGGTTCAGACTTTCCGCCTGGCCGTCGTAAAACAGACCGTCCGGGGTCACAATCTGCAGATGGAAGCTGCTCATTCGTTGCCGCCTTTCGCCTTGGCAACCACGTCGTCGATGGTGCCGGCAAAGAGGAAGGCAGACTCGGGAAGATCATCATGCTTGCCTTCCACGATCTCCTTGAAGCCGCGGATGGTTTCGCGAACGGGAACGTACTTGCCGGCCATGCCGGTGAACTGCTCGGCGACATGGAACGGCTGGGACAGGAAGCGCTGCACCTTACGTGCGCGACTGACGGTCAGCTTGTCCGCCTCCGACAGCTCGTCCATGCCCATGATGGCGATGATATCCTGCAGCTCTTTGTAGCGCTGGAGAATATGGATGACAGACTGCGCAACCTCGTAGTGCTCCTTGCCGACGACGTCCGGCGAAAGAATGCGGGACGTGGAGTCCAGCGGATCGACAGCCGGGTAGATGCCCAGAGAAGCGATGGAGCGGTCAAGAACCGTCGTCGCGTCGAGGTGGGCAAACGTGGTGGCAGGGGCCGGGTCGGTCAGATCGTCTGCCGGGACATAGACGGCCTGCACGGACGTGATCGAGCCGTCCTTGGTGGAGGTGATACGCTCCTGCAGCGCGCCCATTTCGGTTGCCAGCGTGGGCTGGTAGCCGACGGCGGACGGCATACGGCCGAGAAGTGCGGACACTTCGGAGCCGGCCTGCGTGAAACGGAAGATGTTGTCGATGAAGAGCAGCACGTCCTGGTGCTTGACATCGCGGAAATACTCCGCCATCGTCAGACCCGACAGGCCCACGCGCATACGCGCTCCGGGCGGTTCGTTCATCTGACCGAAGACCAGCGCGGTCTTCTCCAGAACGCCGGACTCCTTCATTTCATAGTACAGGTCGTTACCCTCACGGGTACGTTCGCCGACGCCGGTAAATACGGAGATGCCGCCGTGCTGGGTGGCAATGTTGTTGATAAGCTCCATGATGA
>CAKUCT010000088.1 GCA_934643765.1 uncultured Oscillospiraceae bacterium | reverse complement strand
CCTCCGGCCTTTCGCGCCTACAGGAAACGCTTGCCGATATCCAGGTCATCTTCGACGACGCAGCAGGCGCGTTTGACGCCCTGGAACTCCCCGCCGTAGCCGAATAAAACACATTTGCTGAAATTATGAGCCGCCAGAAATGCAGCTGCATTTCTGGCGGCACTGTTTTGCTTCCTTTATCTTAAATCCAGCGCGTTGATTTGCGTTTTGAAAGATATGTTTCCAGCGGCGCCCATCCGGTCTCTGTAAATTGACTGAGCAGTTTCTGCGTTACACCATACGTAATAAACTCCTCTACCTTCATTCCATCCGGTTCATAAGCCCGAACGAATTCTGGTATTCTCTGCAGCTGATCCAATACAGATCGCGGAACCGGATGATCAATGTGCATCTGCTGCGATGGGTTTTCGGCCAGAATCATATCCTGAACCCTGGTATTTATGGTAAATAACAAATCACCGCCAGAAAGTTCTGTTAAGTGATATACCCCGCGCAGACCTGCCGGCATAATAACTGCATCATATGCTCGCTCTTTAAATATAGAATATGTCCTTTTCGCTACAGCCAGTCCTGCCATTGTGATGATCTCTTCCGACAATCCCAGTTTCATATCATTTGCCACATCACGCAAGTAATCATCCAGGCGTCCGACTTGCTGAACGACGATGCAAAGAGGCGGCTTCACGCCATGGTTCAATGCGCGCTGTTTTCCCCTCTGATAAGCCTCCGCAACAGCGATAGCCTGGGCTACAGATACGTTGATCGTTGCGCAGATCGGAATTCCTTCTTCTGCCAGATGTTCGATGACCTCTATCCCAGAAGCCGTCGCTGGAAGCTTCACCGCGATATTGGGTGCCCACGCATGTACACGTCTGGCCTGCGCGAGCATTCCCTCCGCATCTCCGGCCCTTGCAGGATTTAGCTGTCCCAATGCATAGCCATCCTTGCCATCTGTTGCTTCATAAATTGGCCGGACTTGCTCTGCCGCATACGATGCAACCAAGCGCAGCAGCGCCTCCGCCCGTGCTTCCGGCTCCATATCGTCGCCTAACGCAAGCACCTTTTCTGTCCAGAATTCCGGTTGTGATTGAAATGAGCGAAATGTCAATACCGGATTTGTCGTTACACCTGTTGCGCCGCGTTCCAGCGCCAGCTGAATCTCATTTGGATTCCCGGAGTCGTGCCACCATCTTGTTGGTGTGCAAGTATTGAGCCATTCCAGATAATTCATAGTTCCCTCCTCCAATATTACAAACTTTCAAACGCCCAATCGTTTATGCCATATACATGCCGCCATTGACATCCAGCATATGTCCCGTAATAAATGCAGCGTCATCGCTTGCCAAGAACACAACCGCGTTTGCCATATCTTCCGGTTTTCCAAGCCGCCCCAGTGGAATTCTTGTCAGCAATCTCTGCATCGCTTCCGGCGAGAATGCCTTTGTAATTGGCGTTTCTGTTGTCCCAGGGCAAACTGCATTCACTGTAATGCCATCTGGCGCAAGCTGCCTTGCAAAACCCATGGTCAGGGCGTTGATTCCGCCCTTGGATGCTGAATATGCCAGACAGGTCTCAAAGCCGCCCATCCGACCAGCCAGAGAGCTGGTATTGATAATCCTCGCGCAAGACGACTGTCTAAGATACGGAAGAGTCTTCTGGACCATAAAAAACACGCTTTTCAGATTGATTTGCATGGTCTTGTCCCATTGTTCTTCTGTCATCTGCTCGATACTGGCGCTCGGAAGAATCCCCGCATTATTTACAACAATGTCTACGCCATTGTATTCCTCAACACAAAGCGCAGCCGCACGCTCAATGCTTTCCGGGCTGGACACATCGCAGGAAATCCCAATGCACGCATCAAGTTTTGCCGCACTTTCCTGTACTTTTTGTTCGTTAATATCCAGAAGTGCAACCCTGCATCCCTCCCGGTTCAAAGCGCTTGAAATTGCAAACCCGATTCCCTGTGCCGCACCGGTCACAATCGCCGTTCTACCATCTAATTTTTTCATTACGCAACTACCCTTTCTTTTTCGTGTTCGATATTCGTTCAATCATCCACTTTTAACTTTTCAATATTATTTGAAATGAATACATCGATTTTGCGGTCTTTCTGCCCAGCGTTATAATTCCATTTGAATCTTCCAGATATTTAACGTTAACTCAAAACATATTTATATATTGCCTTCTCTTTGCTGTTATGTCAATATTTCTCTTTCTTCTTTTTAATTTTTGTTGCTAAATTACAATTCTTATTTCTAAAAATTGTATATTAAGTTGGTTTCCATATACTTAAATTTTAATAAGCAATTAATTCGCATTTATCGTAAAACATTTCAATTTTATAAATATTAAATATTCTTAACTGAAATTTTCACGGTAATCATTGACTTTAGCCTTTTCTCAGGATATATTATAAAAGTTAAGTTTAACGTCAGTCGGATTGACTATAAACAAACGATGTTTCTTGGTGAAGTTTATGAAGAAGTGCACACTCAAGGATATTGCAAAAGAAGTTGGCGTCTCAGCAATGACGGTCTCCAAAGTATTAAACAACAAGCCCGGCGTCTCAGATGCAACACGTCAGCAAGTTCAGGACGCTGCCCGTCGATTAAACTATTCTCAAAATTTAATTGCCCGCAGTCTTCGTACAGATGAAACCAGAACGCTCGGCGTTGTTTTATCAGACACTTCCGAGATGGTTTTATCAAAGGTTCTGCGTGGCATTCAAGACGGCGCCTCCGCCAAAAACTACAGCACAATCATTGCCAACACGGATCATCAGCCTGAGCGTGAGCAGCAAGCCATTCAGACACTTCTGGGCAAACGGATTGACGGTCTGATTTTAGTTGCGCCAACTCTGTATACTGATGAACAAATTGCCCTGTTGAAAAGCAGTTCTATTCCGTTTATTTTTCTTATGCGAAAAAGTGATCATTCAGACATTGATACGATCATCAACGACAATTACCTCGGCGGATATCAAAGTGTCGTACACTTAATTGAAAATCGCTGCCGTTCATTTGCATTCCTGGCGCTAAAAGATTCTCAGAGCAGTCAGGACCGCGAAAAAGGCTATTTACAAGCATTAGCCGATTATAGAGTTCCACTGGAATCCGTTCATTTTTTTCATATTTCCCCATTCATTGAGGCGGCAGAAGCTGCCGCCAGAGAGCTTTTGCAATCCGGTATTCGTTTTGACGCGCTGGTTTGCGGATGTGATACTGTTGCCGTGGGTGCAATGAATGTACTATTGGATGCTGGTATTAGAATTCCCGCAGATGTCCGTTTGATCGGATACGACGGTATTGATCTTGCGCGTTATCTGCGCGTCCCTCTGACAACCATGGAACAGCCCCTGTACGAGATCGGCCATAAAGGGGCTGAAATACTGATTGACCGCGCACACTATCCACAAATGCCTGTCAGAAAGCTGGTCCTAAAAAGCCAATTAGTCATTCGGCAATCCACACTTGGGCGTTAACCCTGACCAAAAAACACCCCCGGCGGGCCCATTTCTGGGCTCGCCGGGGGTTATTTCGCTTGAATTTACGCGCTTTGTCTCCCGCGCGTTATTCCATTTTCAAAAGCTTTTCGCCGGCCTTATACACATCGCCAGCGCCGACGGTCAGGATGATATCACCCGGGCGCGCAGTCCTGGCCAGAAACTCCGTCAGATCCGGAAGCCCCGGACAGTAGACGCTGCCGGGAATTCTTTCGGCGAGGTCTGCCGAGCTGACGCCATCCTTGTTTTGCTCGCGCGCGGCGTAAATATCCGTCAGAACCGCAAGGTCCACCGTCGACAGTTCCCGGACAAAGTCCTCAAACAGCGCCTTCGTTCTGGAGTAGGTATGCGGCTGGAACGCGCAGATCACCCGTTCGTAGCCCATCGAACGCACCGCTTCGAGAAGCGCGTGCAACTCGCCCGGATGGTGCGCGTAGTCGTCATAGACATCTGCGCCGTGATACTGGCCCTTATACTCCAGTCTGCGGCCCGCGCCGCGGAACGACGCAAGCGCCGCAGCAGCCTTTTCCCCGTCGATGCCGAATTTCCAGGCAACCGCGCACGCGGCCAGCGCGTTCATAGCGTTGTGCCTGCCAATGACGCCAAGTTCCAGACGGCAATACGGCCGGCCCTCGCAGACAACATCGAACGCGTGGTAGTCCTTGGAGAAATTATCGCCGTATACATCGTTTTCATGGTCAAAGCCAAAGCGCAGATAGGAAAGTCCCTCCAGCGCATCGACTGTATTTTTGTCGTCGCCGTTGGCTACAATCAGACCATCCGCCGGAACCAGATCCGCAAAACGGCGGAACGAATGCTCTACATCGGCCAGATCCTTGAAAAAGTCCAGGTGATCTGCGTCAATATCCAGAATCACAGCCGTCGTCGGGAAGAAATTCAAGAACGAATTGCAGTATTCGCAGCTTTCAAGAATGATCGTGTCGCCCTGGCCCACGCGGTGGCCCGCGCCGAGCAGCGGCAGGGTTCCTCCGATCATCACCGTCGGGTCGCGGCCCGCCTCCATGAAAATATGCGTCAGCATGGAGGTCGTCGTCGTTTTCCCGTGCGTGCCGGAAACGCAGATGGCATGCCTGTAGGCCTGCATGATATAGCCCCAGGCCTGCGCGCGCTCAAAAATCGGAATGCCGGCGGCGCGCGCCGCCGCAATCTCCGGGTTGTCGTTATGGGCCGCCGCCGTGCGGATAACGCAGTCAGCACCTTCAATATTTTCGGCCCGGTGGCCGATGGACACCGCGATGCCCTTGGAAATCAGTTCATCGGTCGAAACCGACGCATTCATATCGGAACCGGAAATCTGCATGCCCATGCTGCGCAGAACCAAGCCGAGCGGCCGCATGGATACGCCGCCGATGCCGACCAGATGCGCGTGCTTGCCGGGCTTCAGGTAGTCGTTAATCTGAAAGTTGGAAGTTCTGTCCATCTTGATGCCTCCGGAATTGCAAATATTTTGATTGCGATGCGCCGCCGTTGTCCGTATAATGAAAGAAGCTTCCGCCGGACACGGCGTTGATGCAGAACTAAGTTATTATATACTCTATTTGCCCATAACACAAGCGAAAAATACCGCAATGATGAAGCTGGAAAGGAGGCAATGTGCCATGCGTCCGGACAGTATTCCGAAAAAACTGGAGCAAGCCGGATTTGAAGCCTATTATGTCGGCGGCTGCGTGCGCGACGCGCTGCTTGGAAGGCCGGTGCATGACTGGGACATTACAACGTCTGCACGGCCCGAGCAGATCATGGCGCTGTTTTCTCACTGCGTACCGACCGGACTGCAGCACGGAACCGTTACCGTCTTCGACGGCGGCGCCTGCGCCGAGGTGACAACTTTCCGCAAGGACGGCGCCTATCACGACAGCCGTCACCCGGATGGCGTGACGTTTGTCTCCGACCTCCAGGAAGATCTTGCGCGGCGGGATTTTACCATCAACGCCATGGCCCTCGACCTGCGAGGCCGGCTCACGGACTGCTTCGGCGGGCAGGACGATCTGCGCCGCGGCGTGATCCGCTGCGTCGGAACCCCGGCCCGGCGCTTTCAGGAGGACGCGCTTCGGATGCTCCGGGCCATGCGCTTTTCCGCGCAGCTCGGCTTTTCCATTGCAGAGCCCACCCACCTGGCTATCGAAGCTTGCGCGCCTTTGTGCGCCACACTTTCCAAAGAACGCGTCAGCGAAGAGACGCAGAAAACGCTTTTATCTCCGAACCCCGCGCTTCTGTCGCAGATGATTTCCCTTGGCCTGCTCGCGGCGTGCAATCTGGAGGGGCATTACGATCTTTTCTGGCTCAGCACGCTGCCCTGCCAGATTGATATCCGCTGGGCCGCGCTGCGCGTGCTGATCCCGACGCTTGATCTGCGCGGGTTCCGTCTGCCCGCGGCGCGCGTCCGTCTGGCCGAAGCCGCGGCGGCAGCATACCGCCCGGCATACACGCGGCTGGAACTCAAGCGGCTGATTGCAAACACCGGCGAAGACACCGCGCGCGTCTGCGCCGCGCTCGCTGGCTGCGCGCCGCTTCTTGATGAGATTCTTTCCAGTGGTGAATGCGTCAGCCTGCGCACGCTTGCCGTCACGGGCCGGGACTTCCCGGCGCTCTCCGGCAAAGCCGTCGGCGCAGCTCTGCACGCGCTTTTAGAGCACGTCTTAGAGCACCCGGAGGACAACGACCGCCAGACTCTTCTGAGTCTTGCCATGCACTAAAAAGGGCGCGCTGCACATGCAGCGCCCCAGCATGTCAAAAAGTCTTTTGGCACACTGGGGCAGTTTCTCAAACTTTAAATATGGACTGTAATGATGACGTAGGCGATGTAAAGACATAGCATGATGATGCCCTGCAGCTTTGTAAAGCGCTTGAGAAACAGCGTCGGAATCACCGCGATGGCCGACACCAGCACACAGACCGGCATATCCAGGTAGACCGTCTGCCGGACGGACTGGGCCGCAATCTGAAGCCCATTGCCGGAAATGAGCGCGCACAGCGGCAGAATAATCGTGATATCGATGATATTTGCGCCGAGAATGTTGCCGACCGACATCGACGACTGCTTTTTGACAATCGCCGTGATGGCCGTCACAAGCTCCGGAAGCGAGGTCCCGATGGCAACCATTGTAACCGCGATGATCCGCTCGGAGACGCCAAGCAGCTGGGCCAGAATTGTACCGTTATCGACCAGCAGATTCGACCCGATCACAAGACATGCCGCGCCGAGCACAAACAGCGCAACGTTTTTCAGCAGCGCCTTTTTGCTTTTGTCCACGGGCGCTTCCTGCGAGCTGGGCTCCTCGGCGGAAAGCTGCTTTGCGCTGCGGATATTTTCACAGATAAAGAATACGAACAGCGCCAGAATGATCAGGCTCTCCGGAAGGCTCAGCACCCCGTCGCGGCACAAAAGCCACAAAGCCAGCGTGCTGATGACCATCAGAAGGCCCTTGACCGCGAACTGGCTGCGCCGGATGACAACCGGCATGAAGATCAGCGAAATGGCCATGATCATACCCGTATTGGCCGTGACCGAGCCGATGGCGTTGCCGATGGCCATATCGGTGCTGCCCTCGGCCGCTGCCATTGTAGAGACAATAATCTCCGGCAGCGTCGTCGCCATGGACACCACGGTCGCGCCGATCAAAAACTGCGGAAGACCGGACGCTTCCGCCATCCAGGTTGCCGCATCGACAAACCAGTCGCCGCCCTTGACAATGAACAAAATGCCGAGAATAAACAGTGCGATGGTCGCCAGAAGCGAAGTGGACGTACTTACCATATGTATTTCCTCCCTTAGTATGCTCGGGAGTCAGGCAAAAGGGGTTAAAAAAGGACCTTCTGCACCCACGGTGCAAAAAGTCTCGTTCCTGTCCCCAGGCGCATGGCCACCGGAAAAACCGGGCGAATGTTGACCATGTGATTATAACTACTCCCTCTAAGCATGGTTTAGTATAGAGGATTTCCCACCGCGCGTCAAGCGAAAAATGCCGGAATTTGTGCAAAGCACGGAAAGTGACCAGTTTCCAAAAGAGGTTATTGACTTTTCCCCCTGTCTTCTGTTATAATAGCTCACGCACGGAGGCTTAGCTCAGCTGGTTAGAGCGCCTGCTTCACACGCAGGAGGTCGATGGTTCGAGTCCATTAGTCTCCACCAATCCCTTGAAAACTTAGTGTTTTCAAGGGATTTTTCTTTTTTTATCCTTAACACAGACCGCTTACGTTCTCCATGATTTTTTGGAAAGGCAGGCGGTCTGATTTTTTATGAAAATTGTGTTCAGAAAAGAAAATGAAAATCTGTCCATGAAAGGCGCGTTTGAAGATTT
>CAKUCT010000087.1 GCA_934643765.1 uncultured Oscillospiraceae bacterium | reverse complement strand
CTCGTTGAACGCCACCCACGTGCAAATGCACGGGCAGTTGTAGAGTTGGGCGATCATTTCGGTCAGTTCCGTATAGTAGCTTGCGCGGGCCATCGCGTCCGTGCGGGCAAATTTTCGGTAGTCGTTGTCCTTGCGGTGGATACCGGTCAGGAGCGGGGCCGAAACGGTAAGAAGGTTATACTTCCCGCCGCCGTTGATCATATCCTGCCAGACCAGCATACCAAGCCGGTCGCAGTGATAATACCACCGCATGGGCTCAATTTTGATATGCTTGCGCAGCATATTGAACCCGAAATCCTTCATCAGCTGAATATCAGACACCATCGCCGCATCGCTCGGCGCCGTATACAGCCCGTCCGGCCAGTAGCCCTGGTCGAGCACGCCGTGCTGATAGTATGGCTTTCCGTTGAGCAGCAGGCGCGGCGTGCCGTCCGCATCCTCGCCTACGCCGAACGAGCGCATGGCCGCGTAGCTTGTCACGTGGTCCTCCCCCAGCGTCACTTCGACATCATAAAGTGCCGGCGACTCCGGCGACCAGAGCCGGAGCAGCTCCGTCGGAATCTCGCATTTGCCAAATCCCTTTTCATCGGCCCGGCTCTCACAGACCGGCTCGCCGTCAAGAGACAGCTTCAAAAGCGCCCCGCCCGGCGCCTTGGCCTGAATCTTCCAATAGAGCGTATTGGTAATCAGATCCGGCGTATAGCGGATGGCCTTCACATAATTTTCCGGCACCCATTCACACCAGACCGTCTGCCAGATGCCGCTTTGCGGCGTGTACCAGATGCCGCCTCGATGGCTGCTCTGCTTGCCGCGTGAGAGCTGCGAACGCTCCAGATCATCGCGCACCTGAACCATCAGTTCATTTTCTCCCGGGCGGACAAAGGCAGTCAGATCCGCCATAAACGCCGTGTAGCCGCCGATGTGCTCCATGACATACTGGCCGTTGCAGAAAAGCTTTGCGCGCTGATCGCACGCCCCGATGTGCAGCAGCAGCCGCTGCCCGGCCTCCATGCGCTTCACCGCAAGCGCGCGGCCATACCAGAGAAACTCCCCCGGCTGCAAGCTCCTTCCCACGCCGGACAGCTCCGTCTCCGGCGAAAAGGGCACCAGGATTTTTCCGTCCCACTGCGCGGGCCGCATCTCGTTTTTTGTAATGGCATAGTTCCAATAGCCGTTGAGATTTTCGTAGCTTCCCCGCACCAGCTGCGGGCGCGGGTATTCCTGCAGCACAGCATCCGGCTGTAATTGTTCTCCCCAGACGGTTTTCATTTGAAGTCCCCTCCTTTGGGTTCCTGTTCCAGTTCTTCTCCGCAGTGCGGGCAGCAGTTGATGAAGGCAACGCGTTTAAGAAGCGAGCCGCAGTGCGGACAGCGCAGGTATCTGACAGAAAAGATGGCGTTGACCACAAGCAAAACCAGCAGCCCCGCCAACCACGGCGCGGCTCTGGTGTCTCCGATCAGTCCCACCACGCAAAGCAGCGCAAGCTCCAGCAGCGTACCGATGATATAAATCCGTTTTGCGGTCTTGAACTTCATACGCTCCATCCTTTCTTTTGGGTTGGACGCTTACGCGCCGCAGTAGGTTCCGTAGAGCGCCAGATGGTCCGCGATGCAGTAGTCGCCGGTCCAGGCGTGCGCCGTGACGCAGATGGCCTCGCGGCCGTTTTCCATGATACCGTAGCTGACGCAGCAGTTCATCGCCTGCGCGGTGTAGCCGGTCTTGGCCGCCAGGATACTGACATTTCCGGTCTGCTGCGGCTGGATTCTGTATAAGAACTTATTGGTCATCGCAACGCCGTCCGGGTTCTGCGCGGTCGCCGCGGATGTATGGTGGACAGAGGTCAGCACCTCGCGGCAGCGCGGATTGTCCAGCGCCGCCTGCAAAATAATTGCCATATCGGAGAGCGTTGTGTAGTGATTCTCGTCGTGAAGGCCGCTGGCGTCAACGAAATGCGTGTCCTTGAGCCCCAACGCCTGCGCCTTTTCGTTCATGAACTCCGCGAACGCCGCCTCCGAGCCCGCGACAGTGATGGAAAGCGCCTCGGTCGCCTCAGCGCCGGAGGGCAGCACCGCGCCGTAGAGCAGATCCATCATGGAAATTTCCTCCCCGTGGACAAAGCCCGCCATGCTCGCGTCGGCCAGGAAGAGCGGATCAATGATGGACTGCGTCATGGTGAACGTCGCGTCCCAGTCGGTGATATGCTCCGCCGCGACCAGGACCGTCATCACCTTCGTCATGGACGCGGGATAAATCCGCGCGTCCGGATTTTTCTGCACAAGCACCGTATTGGACTGAAGATCGATCAGCAGCGCGTTTTCGCTGTAGAGCTCCAGATCCAGCGTCCGCGTTGCGTCCGTCACGCTCGCCGGCGCGTAGACCTTCTCGCTCGCCGGTTCTTCTGTCGTCTCCGGCTCCTCTGCCGCAGCGTCCTCCGGGGCGGCTTCCGCCTGATTTGCGCTCTCGTCCGGTGCCGCCTCGGGTGACGTGTGCTCCGGCGTCTCCTGCGGCGTTTCGTCCTGTGTGTCCGCCTGCGTGGGCAGCTTTGCTTCATCGGGCGCGGCAGGCGCTTCTTCCGGCGCGGTCTGCGCCGCAGCAGTCTCATTTGTCTTTGCCTCCAGCGGCTTATCCATTGTCAAAAGTTTTGCGCGCACAAACAGCGCCAGCGCCGCCGCAATCGCGGCCGCCAGCAGCACCAGCGCCGCGGTAATCAGCGCCTTTTTCCGCCGCTTCTGCTTGCGCGCGCGGATAGCCGCCTGGCGCATGGCGCGCGTCTGCTCCATGGTCGGCAGGTCCTGTGTATCTTGCGTCTGTTCTATTTCATCCAGCATCGGCATAAACGCTCCTCGGTTCATCTTTTTTCTATCATACCATATCTGAACAGCCGCGTTAAGTCCCAGATGAAATTTAAGACTTTGTTCAAAACTCTGCCGGAATCCGGCGATTCTACCATGGGTAGCGCTGCCAGACGCCGCAATCGAGCAGAAAACCGCACGCCGGGGATAGCATTTATACAAGAAATGCTGTATAATACAGACATCTTAACAGACATCTTAAATGGAGGTATGCCAATATGAAAACATTTCAGATCTTCACCGACTCCTCCTGCGATCTGCCCCAGGAGCTGGCCGATTCTTTGGATCTTCAGGTGCTGCCGCTGCACTTTACCATCGGCGGAAAAACATATGCCAACTATTTGGACGGCCGCGAAATCGGCTTCCACGACTTTTTTGAGCGCATCCGGCAGGGCGAGGCCGCCTCGACCAGCGCGGTCAACCCCGAAAGCTTCCGCGAGGAGATGGAAAAAAGCCTGCAGCAAGGGCTCGATATTCTCTTCATCGGCTTCTCTTCCGGCCTGAGCACGACGTATCAGTCCGGCTGCATCGCGGCAGAGGATCTGCGCGAAAAATATCCTGAGCGCAAAATTCTGACCGTCGACTCTCTGTGCGCCTCGCTCGGTCAGGGCCTGTATGTCTACCTCGGCGCCCTGCAGCAGAAATCCGGCAAGACCATCGAAGAGGTCAAGGCGTATCTGGAGGAAATCAAACTGAACCTCTGCCACTGGTTCACGGTCGACGATCTCATGTATCTCAAGCGCGGCGGCCGCATCCCGGCCACTACGGCCATTCTCGGCACGGTGATGCAGATCAAGCCCGTCATGCATATGGACAACGAAGGCCATCTTGCAAACGTCACCAAGGCCAGAGGCCGGAAAGCCTCGCTCATCGCGCTGGCGGAAAAGGCGCTGACCACCTCCACCGATCTTCCCTCGCAGACCATGTTCATCTGCCATGGCGACTGCTATGACGACGCCAAGTTCGTTGCGGACTATATCCGCGAGCGCTCGGCCGTTAAAGATATCATCATCAACTATGTCGGCCCCGTCATTGGCTCGCACACCGGTCCGGGTGTTGTGTCGGTGTTCTTCCTGGGCACAGAAAGATAAAATAATCGCGCAGGAATCGTTTGATTCCTGCGCAAAACGCCCGGAAAGGCAACTGTCTTTCCGGGTGAAAATCTGCTTTATTCGCCGCCTCCGGGCGGCGAATTTTACGAGACAGGGCGATTATTTGGCCTTGCTCTTTTCAATCCAGGTAATGCCGAGCAGAATCAGGACAATTCCCGCTACACGCAGCCAGCTGAACACCCCGTAGAACACATAGTCGAGCACCAGCGCCATGCCGAGATTGCCGACCAGCGCCAGAATCGACGAGACAAACACATGCGTATGCAGCGTCCCGACAATAATAAGCACCATCGCGACCAGCCCGCACACCGCGCCCAGATACACCCACGCGGGAACGGAAAACACATGGCCCGGTGCCAGCTCCGCGGGGCTGGACGTCATACATACCAGCGCGAGCGACAAAAATGTCGCCTCCACATAGTTGATCAGCGCCCCTCTCGCCGTGCCAAAGCACTGACCGGCCTTGACGTTTGTCATCTTGTTGATTGAATTGCAAAAACCGTTTATAAACGCGGTCAGATAATACAGAATCATAGCGTCCTCCCTCAGCCGAGCACAACCAGCGCCACACCGGCTGCCACCAGCAGATAGCCCGGCAGCTGCCGCGCCTGAAATTTCTGCACCGGCATGCCGAACAGGCCAAACTGATCGATGAGCTGCGAAGAGACCAGCTGCCCCGCCGTTGAAAGTGCCAGCATTACGCTCGCGCCGACCTTCAGCGTACACCAGCTGCTCGACGCGACAATGGCGATGCCCATCGCGCCGACAATGTACACGTACCACGGCGCGCCGCGGAAATCCAGCTTCTCGCGTTTTGCCAGCAGATAGCCCAGCAGCAGAATCAGCGCGATACCGTGAACGAAAAAGCAGATGGCAAATGTCGAGTAATATTTCCCGAGCTGGCCGTTGAGCGAGACCATCACGCCCTGCAGCGCGCCCGCCAGAAGCAGCAGCAGATAGTACAGCATACTTTCATCTTCTCTCTTATTTTTTCGTGTTCATTATATCGGATTCTACCGAAAAGCGCAACCAGAGCGCGAAATTCTACCGTAAATTCAGGACTCTACTGCCAGTAGAGTCCTGTTTCTATCCTCCGGAGAGTGTTTCTTGCCAAGCAGGAGAGCCCGGCCTCCAGATCCTCGGGTGACATTTCCCTGCCGCCGGCGTAAACTGAAGGCAAGAAGCTTACCGCAGGAGGCAGCCCGGATATGAAGCAGCTGATGATTTTCGGAGATTCCATCGTCAAGGGCGTCACATACTACGACGCCGGGTATCACCTTTGCAAAGAGCATAATTTTGACGCGCTGACCCGCCAGGGCATTTCGGTTTCCAACTTTGCCAAGATGGGCGCCTGCACGGATACGGGCCTGAAAATCGCCGAAAAGCGTCTGGCGCCCTGCGGCCCGGACACCACCATTCTGCTCGCCTTTGGCGGCAATGACTGTGACTTCGACTGGCAGGCCATTTCAGAAAATCCCGTGGGAACCTTCCTGCCAAAAACGCCGGAACCTCAGTTTGTTGAAAACTATCGCCGTCTGATCGCTCTGGCGCAGAAAACCGGCGCGCGCGTTGCCATGCTCTCGCTCGTACCGCTGGAATCGCACCGGTTCATGCAGCATGTCAGCGCCGGGCGCAGCTTTGACAATATTCTGCGCTGGCTCGGCGATATCGACCGCATTTCCCGCTGGCAGGAATACTACAACGACATGGTCTGCCAGCTTGCCCGCTCGCTTGGCTGCCAGCTGATCGACCTGCGCGCAGAATTTCTGAAAAGTCCGTCCTTTTTATCCCTGATCAGCGACGACGGCATCCATCCCACGCAGCAGGGTCATGATCTGGTGCACAGCTGCGTCAGCCGGGCGCTTGCCGCTACTTGATGCAGGCCGCGTGCGCGCGGTAACCCGCCGCCAGCGCCTCGTCCAGCGTCGCAAAATACACCCGGTTCTCTTCCCCGGGAAGCTTCCCGCAGGAAGCCGCGTGGACGACCTTGGATGAAGCGTTTCCAACATAATCGCCGGTTTGCGCCGTCTGCACAGAAGTGTCTGTGTGGGCGGCGTTTTCTGTTGTGATTGTTACGGACGTGCCATCGGACACTGCCGTAATCTCTCCGAGCAGGTCCGTCCGGTATATCTCTGCGCCGGTCTCGGCGAGCCTTTGCAGCGCGGCCTCAGTCGGATGGCCGTAGTCATTGTCCGCCCCGACGCTGATGACCGCATACTGCGGATGCACCGCGGCCAGAAATTCCCGGGACGAACTGCCGGCGCTTCCGTGGTGCGCCACTTTCAGAACCGTTGCCGAGACATCGACGCCGGCGCTTAGCATATCATCCTCCGCCTCAAAGCCCATGTCGCCGGTAAAGAGGAAAGACGTCTCCCCATAAGAAACCCGGACAACGAGGCTTCCTTCGTTCGGGTCGTCCCCATAATTAGCGACCGGCCCCAAAAATGCAACCGACGCGTCCCCGAGCGCGAAGCTGTCCCCGGTCTGCGGGACGGTGACGGCCAAATCCTGCGCCTGCACATACGAAACGACATCGGAAAACGCCTTCGTGTGCCAGCTGTCCACCGAACAATAAAACGCGCTCGCCGGCGTATTGGCAAGCACCGCGGCAATCCCGCCGCAGTGGTCCTCGTCCGGATGTGAGCAGATTACGGCGTCCAGATGATCCACCGAGAGCTCTTTGAGCCTTGAGACCAGGCGCTGGTTATGCTTCACCTTGCCGCCGTCAATGAGCATGGCCGTATCTCCATAGCGCACCAACGCGGCATCGCCCTGCCCGATATCCAGAAAGCGCACCTCGAGCTGCCCTTCCGCCGCAGCCGCACTCTGCGCAGGCCCCGCCTCTTCCGGGCTCTGCCGGAGCATATAGCCGGTCACGAGCACCAGCAGGCACAAAATGGCCAGAATGACAGACCCGCGCGGCATAGCGCTGCGGGCCGGGCGGCGATGTTTCATGGCGTATTCCTCCAAAATTCCGGGTTGTTTTCTTTTATTCTATCGTAGTTGCCCCCATTGTGCAAGTCCGCATAAAAACGCCCCGGCCCATCCAATGGGCCGGGGCACACGTATATCTGACCGGTATTTATAAAGCGGCGACCGAAGCCGCAACGGTGTCCTCCGTCTCGGCCATGGCCTGCAGCGTCTTTGCCAGAAGCGTATCAAGCTCCCAACCCAGCTGCTCCGCGCCGCGGGCAATCACATCGCGCGAGCAGCCTGCCGCAAATTTCTTGTCCTTGTACTTTTTCTTGAGCGATTTGAGCTCCATGTCCTTCGTGCTCTTGCTCGGGCGCATCAGGGCCGCCGCCCAAATGAGGCCCGTCAGCTCATCGCAGGCAAACAGGACCTTTTCCATCTCGCGCTCCGGCGCAACATCGACGCAGATCCCATAGCCATGACAGACCACCGCGTGAATCATATCCTCCGGCACGCCGCCGTCTTTCAGCAGCTCAACACACTTGACGCAGTGCTGCTCGGGATAGCGCTCGAAATCAATATCGTGCAGCAGACCGACCATCCCCCAGTAGTCCGCCTCATCTCCATGTCCAAGATCGTTTGCAAACCAGCGCATCACCGCCTCCACGGTCAGCGCATGCTGCAGATGAAAATGATCCTCATTATACTGCCGCAGCAGCTGCCAGGCCTGGCTTCGTTCCATATCTGTTTCCTTCCTTTCTGTCTGCGTCCGTTGACGCGTTCGTCTTATATACGCATTTTACGCGTTTTTCCCTGCTTGTCAAGGGCGCCTTCCGGCGTTCTGGCATTGCATGCCAAGGCGTTTATTTTTGGGGCGGCGAAAGCCGCCCGTTTTTTTCGACCCCAGCTATGCATCCCATATCCGTAAGGCGGCAAAGCCGCCAACGGCTATCGGAACGCTTCTTAGCT
>CAKUCT010000086.1 GCA_934643765.1 uncultured Oscillospiraceae bacterium | reverse complement strand
ATCGACTCCATGCCGGTATTCTGCGTTGTTGGCCAGGCCAACACCAACCAGCTCAAGCAGGAGCCGTTCCAGTGTGTCGATATGCCCGACATCGCAAAGACCGTTACCAAGGGCGCCTGGTGCGTTATGGACGCCAACGATCTGCCGAAGATCATGAACGAGGCGTTCTATCTGATGCGTGAAGGCCGCCCGGGCCCGGTTCTGATCGAGTTCCCGCTGAACTGCCAGAACACGCAGATTGACTTTGATATTGACAGCTACGAGCCGAAGGCCATCCCCGTTGTGAAGCCCGACGAGGCGAAGATCGCAGAGGCGGTCCGCATGATCGCCGAGAGCAAGGCGCCCGTTATGATTATGGGCGGCGGCTGCTTCATCGACGAGTGCACCGACGAGGCTGTGAAGCTTGCCGAGATGCTGCAGATGCCCGTCATCACGACCTATCAGGCCAAGGGCGGCATTCCCGAGGATCATCCGCTGAACGCCGGTCACTGCGGCATTCAGGTCGGCCAGCCGGTCGGCAACCGTGTGATGCTCGATAGCGACCTCGTGCTTGCCATCGGCAACCGCTTCTCCGACCGCCACACCGGCGATCTCAAGACCTACTGCGGCGACCGGAAGTTCATCCACATCAACATCGACCCCAAGCAGATCGGCCTGGTCTTTGAGCCGACGCTCGGCATCGTTTCGAGCGCGAAGCTTGCCATCGAAGCGCTGATCAAAGAAGTCGAGAAGCAGGGCCTGCATCCCGAAGCATCCGAGCGCGTCAAGAAGCTGCCGGAGCTGCGCGCAGAGCTTGCAAGAAAGACCGACTATGACTGCAGCCCGATGATGCCGCACCGCGTGTTCCAGGAAGTGAACGAGGCGTTTGACGACGAGACCTATTTCACCTCCGGCTGCGGCATTACGCAGATCTGGTCCGGCCAGCTGCAGAAGATCAACCGCGCGGGCAAGTATCTGCCGTCCGGCGGCGCAGGCACGCTTGGCTATGAGATTCCTGCGGCCTTCGGCGCAAAGGTTGCGCATCCTGAGGCGCAGTCCGTCACGGTCGTCGGCGACTTCGGCCTGACGTTCATGGGCGAGGAGATTGCCGTTGCTTCCGCGTTCAAGAAGCCGATCATCGTGGTTGTGCTCAACAATGCATACCTCGGCCTCATCCGCCAGAACCAGAAGGGCTATGGCTTTGAGTATGCGGTCGAAATGCCCTACAACCAGGACGGCACCATCGACTATGTCAAGCTCGGCGAAGCCTATGGCTGTGTGGCAGAGCGTGTGTTCAGCCCGGAAGAGCTCAAGGAAGCGCTGGTCCGCGCGAAGGCATCCGTCACCGCGTCCAACCGCTGCTATCTGATTGACGCGATCTGCATCAAGACGCAGATGTGCGACATGGGCGGCTCGATTGCCAACATCAAGTGCTGGGCGCCGGAAGAGTAAGCGTAATTGCTAAAAATGCTGGTTTCTTCTTTTCTTTCCTATATCCCATATGCAGCACCCCCGCGGAGCCATGCTCCGCGGGGGTGCTGTGATATATAAAAAAACTCGTAGAGTTTCGCCCCGCAGGGCGAAATAAAGTGAAAAACTATTTTATCCGGCGGCTCTGCCGACCGGAAAAATACTATACGCGGAGAGAGTGTGTTTTGTAGGCGGAGCCTACAAAATGCACGGATCGGAGCGCATCTTTTGTCAAAAAGCCCCTGCTTTTTGACAGCATAGCTCCGCAGGGCGTCATTTATTTTTGAAAACCAAATTCATGTGAGAGTTCGTTTGCGATCTGCATGCCCTGCGCGATGCGCGCTTCTGAAGAAAAGTCGTCGTTCAGCCGGGCCGTTGGGCCGGAGATGCTGATGCCGGCGGCAATGGCGCCGGAGGCATCGTAGACCGGGAAGGCAATGCACGACGCGCCGATTTCGCATTCCTCGCGGTCTCTGGCATATCCCAGGCGGCGGACAGTGTCGAGCTCCTGCAGCAGGGCCTCTTTGGTGGTCAGCGTGTTTTCGGTAAAGCGGGCCATATCGTGCGTGCGGCAGTATTCATCGAGCTCTGCGGCGGAATAATTGAGCAGCAGCAGTTTGCCGATACCCGTGCAGTACATGGGGGCGACGGAGCCGATGCGGTGCATGACCTGGAGCATGTCGCGGTGCTCCTGAAGGGTTGCCACATAGACGACCTGCTGGTCCTGCTCCAGACCGAGACTGATCATCTCAGGGAAGAGCTTGGAGAGCCTTCTCATGTAGGGCTTGGCCTGCGAGGCAAAGTCCAGATTGGAGCTGACCTTATTGCCCAGCGCACAGATTTTATAGGTCAGGGAATATTTGAGCGTGTCCTCATCCTGACGCACATAGCCGGAATCAATCAGCGCGGCGAGGAAGCGCAGCAGCGTACTGGAGTTGATGCCGAGCTGCTTGGACATATCCAGAAGACGGATCGGCTCTGCCTGATCGGCCAGAAATTCAAGAATGGTCAGCAGCTTTGCCGAGGAATGATTGGAAAGACTCGCACTTTTTTTGGCTGGTTCCATAGACTAACCCCACTTGTTGTTTTCTGATAGTGTACAACGTTTTGCTGCGTTTGACAAGATGATTTTAAAAAATAAGATTAAATTTTAAATAATGCACTTACTTGCGCGGCGCTGCGGAAGAGCGCTTGCCTTTTCCGGGCGCTTGCGATAGAATAAAATCAGGAAATTCTGCATCGATTTTGGGAGATTGAATACGTGGAAAAACGAAAAACAAATGCGCGCGTGCTGCGGCAGATGCTGCGCGGCAGCGTGGGGTATTTTGCGCTCTGCATTCTGGCGGGCGTTATTTTTACGGGCCTGGAGCTGATCATTCCGCAGATTCTTCGCGTGACGGTCGACTCGGTGATCGGGACAAAGCCGTTGAGGCTGCCGCCGTGGCTGGCGGGCATGCTTGGAAGATTGTCTGACGCGGCGTTTCTGCGGGAGCATATGTGGCTGATTGCGGCGGCAATCGGGCTTGTGGGGCTTCTTTCGTGCACGTTCCGGTACGCAATGAACCTCTACAGCGCGCTTGCGTGTGAGACGATGGTCAAAACGAGCCGCGATCTTCTGTACTGCCATATCCAGCGTCTTGGGTGGAAGTGGCACCTGCAGCACGCGACGGGCGATATTATCCAGCGTTGCACGGCGGACGTGGAGCGCATCAAGACGTTTTTTCAGGAGCAGTTTGTTTCCGTGTTCCGGATTGTGGTGCTGATTGTGCTCTCGCTGGGGTGCATGGTGGCGATGAACTGGCGACTGTCGATTGTCGCGCTCGTCATGTTTCCGATCATCATTTTGTACTCCCTGCTGTTTCACAACCGCATCCGCGACCGCTTCACAGACTGCGACGAGGCCGAGGGCGAGCTTTCTACCATCGCACAGGAAAATCTGACCGGCGTGCGCGTAGTGCGGGCCTTCGGGCGCGAGGCGTTTGAGCGCGAGCGCTTTGAGCGGCAGAACGAGGTCTATACCGATTTATGGGTGCGGCTTTGCAGGCTGCTTTCGGACTTCTGGGCTGTGGGCGATGTGACAAGCTGTCTGCAGGTGATGCTGGTTGTGATTCTCGGAAGCGCGATGTGCGTCCGCGGGGAGATGACCGAGGGGGCGTTCTTGTCGTTCGCGTTTTATAACGCGATGCTGATTAACCCCGTTCGCCGCCTGGGGCGGATGATTTCGGAGATGAGCAAGGCCGGCGTATCGGTGGACCGGCTGGCGGAGGTTCTCTCGGCCCAGCCGGAGAAGGACGCGCCCGACGCTGCGCCTGCGCCGATGGACCGGGACATTCGGTTTGAACATGTGTCGTTTTCCTACGAAACGGGACCGGAGGTGCTGCACGATGTAAGCTTTACGATCAGGGCCGGGACGAGCTTCGGCATTCTGGGCGCAACGGGTTCCGGCAAAAGCACGCTGCTTCTGATGCTGGCGCGGCTCTATGCGCCGAGTGAGGGACGCATCATGGTCGGAGATAGCGATCTTGCGCAGATGCCGGCTTCTTGGGTGCGTGGGCAGGTTGGCATGGTGCTGCAGGAGCCGTTCTTGTTTTCACGGACGATCAGAGAGAACATCGGCATCTGCGGCGCGGACGAAAAAGAAATCCGCGCGGCAGCCAGGACGGCCTGCGTAGATGAAGATATTGCGCAGTTTGCGCAGGGATATGAGACGATGGTCGGCGAGCGCGGCGTGACGCTCTCGGGCGGACAGAAACAGCGCGTGGCAATCGCCAGGACGCTGACGAGAAAGACGCCGGTTGTGGTCTTTGACGACTCGCTTTCCGCGGTGGATACGCAGACGGATGAGACCATCCGCACGCGCCTGCGCGCGTCGATGCAGGGCGTTACAAATATTCTGGTGTCGCACCGGATTATGACGCTGATGGCCTGCGATACGGTGCTGGTGCTGGACCATGGGCGCGTGCAGCAGCTTGGAAGCCCGCAGGCGCTTTTGCAGCAGGATGGCATGTTCCGCAGAATTTATGACATTCAGATGGCGACAGGACAGGAGGAGCAGGCATGAAGCAGGAAAAACAAATGCATACGGCCTGGTTCGGCATTCCAAGACTCTTTCCATATCTGCACGGATATCAGAAGCTGCTGTTCTGGATGATCTTCATGGGCCTGATTTCCAGCGCGATGGACGCGGTGATTCCGCTGTTCCAGCAGTATGCGATCGATCACTTCATCGCGGAAAAAACGATGGACGGTCTGGGCTTTTTCATCGCGATGTATGTGCTGGTTATGATTGTGCAGACGGCCGGCAACTACATTTCGGCCTATGGCGCGTGCAAGGTGGAGCTGTATATCGGAAGAGATCTCCGGCGCGTTTGCTTCAACCATCTGCAGACGCTGTCGTTTTCCTATTTCAATCAGAACAGCGTGGGCTATGTCCACGCGCGCGTGATGTCTGACACGGACAAGATCGCGACGACGCTTGCCTGGGGCCTGATGGAAGGCGTGTGGTACGTGGCGTATCTGCTGTTCGCGGTGATGATGATGCTGGCGCTTAACTGGCGCCTGGCGCTTGGCGTGCTGGCGGTGGTGCCGGTGCTGGTCGCGGCGGGCGGCTATTTTCAGAAAAAGCTCGTCGAGCGTCACCGCGTCGTGCGCGAAAAGAACGCGAAAATTACCGCGGCCTTCAACGAGGGCATCACAGGCGCGCAGACGACAAAGACGCTTGTGATTGAGAATCAGATGGAGGCGGACTTCTGCGGCCTGACGGGCGAAATGAAGCGCGAGAGCGTGCGCGAGATGCACTTCAGAAGCTTGTTTATGTCAACCACTGCCTTTGCGGCAGCCGCGGCGCTGGCCGTTGTGCTGTGGCGGGGCGGGATGATTACGCAGCGCGGCGTGATGCTGATCGGCACGCTGTCCGTCTTTATGAACTACGCACAGGGCATGGTCGAGCCCATTCAGTGGCTGGTGCAGGTGTTTTCCAATCTCATCGGCGTGCAGGTCAATATTGAGCGGGTGACGGAGCTTCTGCATACCAGATCAGATGTCCGCGATACGCCGGAGGTCGTCGAGAAATACGGCGACGCGTTTACGCCGAAGAAGGAGAACTGGGAGCCGCTGCATGGCGATATTTCCTTCCGGGACGTGACGTTCCGCTATCCGGACGGCGAAGAGAACGTGCTGGAGCATTTCAATCTCGACGTGCCGCAGGGGACGCGTGTGGCCATCGTCGGCGAGACCGGCGCGGGAAAGTCGACACTTGTGAACCTGGTCTGCCGGTTTTATGAGCCGACGAGCGGGCAGGTTCTGATTGACGGGCGCGACGCGCGCGAGCGCAGCCAGCTCTGGCTGCACGCGAATATCGGCTACGTGCTGCAGACGCCGCACCTGTTTTCCGGCACGGTGCTGGAAAATCTGCGTTACGGAAAGCCGGACGCGAGCATGCAGGAGATTGAGGCCGCGGTCAAGGCCGTGTGCGCCGATGAAATCATCCGGCGTCTGCCGCAGGGCTATGAGACGGATGTCGGCGAGGGCGGCAGCAGCCTGTCTACGGGCGAAAAGCAGCTTTTGTCGTTTGCACGGGCGCTTCTGGCAGACCCCAGAATCTTTGTGCTCGACGAGGCGACCTCGTCTGTCGACACGATCACCGAACAGCGCCTGCAGCAGGCGATTGAGACGGTGATGGCCGGGAGAACGTCCTTCATTGTGGCGCACCGGCTCTCGACCATCCGCGAGGCAGATGTTATCCTGGTGGTCCACGACGGAAAGATCATTGAGCGCGGCACGCACAGCGTACTGATGGCGAAACGCGGCGCGTATTACGCGCTTTACACCCGGCAGTACCATGAGCAGGAGAGCCGGCGCGTCATGGCGCAGGAGCCGTAATAAAGGCAGAAGCCCAGCCAGCGCATCACACGGGCTGGGCTTTGGCAATGAGCGACAGAAGATGACAAAATCTTAACGCCTTAACGAAATCTTAACGGAAGAAACAGAAAATCCATGCTATTATAAAATTGGTGAGAGATTTGACGAAAACAAAAAGGAATCGAATTCTGGGCGGAAAGCCGCCAATGCGCTTCGTGTTCTCCTGGAGAGATCTTGGCGTCAGCGTGGGCGTTTTGTCGATTGCAACCATTTTGTGCTATTTTTTGCGGACCATTGACGACAGCGATGTCTATGTGGCGCTGGTGTTTGAGCTCTCGGTTGTGCTGGTCTCGCGGTTTACGGACGGATATCTGTTTGGACTTCTGGCCTCGCTTGTGGGCGTGATCGGCATCAACTACATTTTTACATATCCATATTATCAGCTGAACTTTACAATTTCCGGCTATCCCTTAACGTTTCTGGTGATGCTGATTGTGTCCATCAGCGTCAGCACGCTGACGACACAGATCAAGCAGCAGGAGAAAATCCGCGCCGAGGCGGAAAAGGAGAAGATGCGCGGCAATCTTCTGCGCGCGGTGTCGCACGATATCCGCACGCCGCTGACGTCCATTGTGGGCGGTGTAAGCACGCTGCTCGACTCCGGAGATCAGCTCGACGAGAACACCCGGCGGCAGCTGCTGGAGAATATCCGCGACGAGTCCAACTGGCTGGTCAGCGTGGTGGAAAATCTGCTGTCTGTGACGCGGATGACCGGTGAGCAGACCAAGATCAAAAAAGAGCTGGAGGCCGGGGAAGAGGTGCTCAGCGCGGCGGCGATGAAAATCAAAAAGCACTATCCTGAGATTGTGGTGTCTGTGCGCGCGCCGCAGGAGCTTTTGATGATTCCCATGGATGTGATTCTCATTGAGCAGGTGCTGATTAACCTGATGGAAAACGCCATCCAGCACGGACAGACGACCACGCGGATTGAGCTGCAGCTGCGCAAGGAGGGGGCAAACGCTCTGTTTGAGGTTGCGGATAACGGCCAGGGCATTGTAAAGGATGTGTTTCCAAAGCTGTTTCAGGGATATTTATCGCACGAGCAGACGACAACCGCTGACGGCCGGCGCAATATGGGCATCGGCCTTTCGGTCTGCATGAGCATTGTCCAGGCGCACGGCGGCAGCATGCAGGCGGCAAACCGACCGCTGGGCGGGGCGCTGTTTTCTTTTACACTTCCATTGGAGGAACAGAAAAATGAAGATTCGAGAGAAAATTTTGGTAATTGAAGACGAAAAGACGATCTGCAATTTCATGCAGGCGGTTCTGTCAGCCAACGACTATGATGTTCTGCTGGCGCGCACGGGCGCGATGGGGCAGAGCATGATCGCTTCGCACTGTCCGGATCTGATTATCCTCGATCTGGGGCTTCCGGATGTTGACGGAATGGAGATTCTGCGGAAGGTCAGAAGCTGGTCCAAGGTGCCGATTGTGGTGGTCTCTGCCCGGACGCATGAGCGCGACAAGGTGGAGGCGCT
>CAKUCT010000085.1 GCA_934643765.1 uncultured Oscillospiraceae bacterium | reverse complement strand
TTGTTGTGTTTCAATGGCCTGCAGGGAAAGCAGCGTCGCCTGCCCCGCGGCCTGCAGCGCGAAGTCCAGCGCGTATTCGGCCAGCAGCAGCTGCTCGTCTGCGCTGCGCGCAGCGTCCTGCGCGCAGATCCCGGCGACCAACTGCTCAACCTCTGTGTAGGTTTTTTCAAGCTGGCCGACGAGCGGCGCGCGGCTGCCGTGCATTTTCTCATGCAGCGCGGCGCGGCTGCTGCGGCCCTGCGACTGAAGCCTGGCAATTTCGCCGCGCAGTCTGGCAGCGTCAAGACGCTGGCTTCCGGCAAGCGTTTCGTGCAGATGGCTGAGCGTCCGGTCGAGCTCGGAGAGCTTGGCGGACAGATCGTTTGATTCCATGGTTGTCATCTCCTTCAACCGTTCTGAAGGTATCATACCCGGAAATGCGCCGTTTTGCCAGATGCAGTTTTGAAGCTGTGTCACGACAAAACCGCGAAAGTGTCAAAAAATCTGACACTTTCGCGGTTTGTGTAAAAACTATGTGATCCCGAGCAGCTGCGCAAGATAATCGACAATGGCGTCCAGGTTCTGTGTGTCCTCTGCTGTCCAGGTGCGAAGCAGATCCAGAAACGCACCCGTGTGGTACCGGACGATAAACGAAGCCTGCGCGGCGGAATATTCATAAAAGAGAGGCTGCTTGCGCGCAATCTGCAGACAGAAGCGGTACATCTGCTGCGAGAGCAGCTGCTTGAGCGCTTCTCCGTAGTTGCTCTGTGCGCCGCGCTCAAGATAGGGCCGGGCGTTGATGGCGATGAGCAGCAGATAGCGGATGGCGCTCTGCGCGTCCTTCTGCGTCATAACGCTCTCCAGCGTCTTTTCCAGATCCTGTTCGATGGTCCAGCGCAGAAGATCGGGAATGTCCTCAAAGTGATAATAAAACGTCTGGCGGGTGATATTGCACTGCCCGACAATATCCTTGACCGTCAGCTTTTTTACATTTTTTTCGAACAGCAGCGTCTTGACTGCCTCGGAAATGGTTTGCTTTGTCGCAGCCGGCATGGGCGCACCGCCTTCTGAAAAACTGTGATAGTATCATACTGTATTTTCTGCCAAAAATCCAGAGCTCCGGGAAGAAAATATCGGCTTTTGCGCTAAGCGATTGTGCTTGTCAAAGGAATCCGGGACTGGTATGATAAACACGTGCCCGCGGAAAAAATATTCTGCGCGGGCAGATTGCAGATCAGAAAAGAAATGTTGAGGCAGATTCGTGAAAAACGCAGAAAAACAATCCAAAATCCAGCTGATCGCGTCCATGTGCATCTTCGGCACCATCAGCCTGTTCGTCCGGAACATTGCCCTGCCGTCAAGCGTTGTCGCGCTGGTGCGCGGTGTGCTTGGCACGATCTTTTTATTGGCCGTGCTGGCCCTGCGCCATCAACGGCTGGACTTGGCGGCCATCCGGAACAATTTCTGGATTCTTGCCGTCTCCGGCGGCGTGATGGGCTTTAACTGGGCGCTGCTGTTTGAGGCGTACCGGTACACAACGGTCGCCACGGCGACACTCTGCTACTACATGGCGCCGGTTTTTATGATTCTGGCGGCGCCGGTTGTCCTGCGGGAGAAGCTGAGTCTCCGGCGCGGGCTATGCGCGCTGGCGGCCTTCTGCGGGATGGTGCTGATCTCCGGCGTGGTGGGCGGCGGCATACCGCAGGGCGGAGAGCTGCGCGGGATTCTGTTGGGCCTTGGTGCGGCGGTTCTGTATGCGACGGTCATTCTGCTCAACAAAAAGCTCCGGGACATCGGGGCCTATGATAAGACGATTGTCCAGCTTGCGGCGGCTGCGGTTGTGCTGCTGCCGTACTGTCTGGCGACGGAGCATGTGACGTTTGCAAATCTCAGTGCGCTTGGCCTTGTGTGCCTGCTGGTGCTCAGCTTTTTCCACACCGGCTTTGCCTATGCCATGTATTTTGGCAGCATGAAGGCCCTGCGGGCGCAGACGGTTGCAATCTTCAGCTACATTGATCCGGTGGTCGCAATCATCTTGTCGGTCGCGGTGCTGCGAGAGCCGTTTTCCGCGATGAGCGCGGCAGGCTCTGCGCTGATTCTCGGCGCGGCCTTTGTCAGTGAAAAGTCGTAATAGCCTCGCAGAGTTTCGCGTCCGCAGGCGCGAAATAAAATGAAAATCCATTTTATCCGGCGGCTCTGCCGAGCGGAAAAATTCTTCTCGCCCCGCAAGTGTGAGCTTTTGGCGCAACGCGCGAAAAGCTTGCGCGCAGCCGGGGCGTATTTTTTCGAAAGGCTTGATTCAAGCCTTTCGAAAACGAAGCTCCCAGAAGGCGACCGCGCTGGCAGCCGCAACGTTTAAAGAATCCACACCATGCCCCATCGGAATGCGCACGGTGTAATCGCACGCGGCGATGGTCGAACCGGCGAGGCCGTCTCCTTCGGCCCCTAAGACGATGGCGAGCTTTTCTATCTGGTTCAGCCGCTCGTCTCCGAGACAAACGGAATCGTCACGCAAGGCCATCGCGCAGGTTTGAAAGCCTGCGCTTTTGAGCATCTGCATCCCGCTCCGCGGCCAGGAATCGAACGTGGCCCACGGAATCTGGAACACAGTGCCCATGCTCACGCGCACGGCCCGGCGGCTGAGCGGGTCGCAGCAGGTGGGACTGAGCAGCACTGCGTCCATGCCGAGCGCTGCCGCCGAGCGGAAGATCGCACCGATGTTCGTCGCATCCACCACGCCTTCCAGCACGGCCACGCGCCGCGCGCCGGGAAGAATGTCCTCCGGCCGTTTTGGCGCGGGGCGGCGCATCGCGCAAAGAACGCCGCGCGTGAGCGTGTAGCCCGTGAGCTGCTCTAAAATATCACGCTCGGCCGTATAGACGGGGACGGACGGAAAGCGGGCGAGGATGGCCGCGGCGTCGCCCGTGATGTGCTTTCGCTCCATCAGAAAGGAGACGGGCGCAAGCCCTGCCTCCAGAGCCGTGCCGATGACCTTGGGACTTTCGGCGATAAAAAGGCCCTTTTCCGGTTCCAGGCGGTTTCTGAGCTGGGCCTGCGTGAGTCTTGCGTATGCGTCAAGCTCCGGGGCGTCGAAGCTTGTGATTTCCATGATATTTGCCATGGCGTGTTCCTTTCTGGGCGGCAAACGGCCGTATCATACTTATGATAGCAGGCACGCCCGGCAAAAGCAAGCGTTCAGCTACGCGCCAGAGTTACGCATCCTGCCGCAGCGCGGCAAGTGACTTTTTAAACTGCCGCGAGAACAGGAGAATTGTAAACGTGACGGCAAGCGTGTCTGCCACCGGCTCGGCCAGATACACGCCCATGACCTGGTTGGAAACCAGATGCGGCATGAGGTAGATCAGCGGAATCAGCAGCACGAATTTCCGCACCACCGCGACAATGATCGAGCACGGCGCGTTGCCGAGCGAGACAAACGTCATCTGGCAGGCAATCTGGATGCCGAACAGCAGCATTACGCCGCAGTAAATGCGAAGGGCCTTGGCCGCAAAGGCGATGAGCTCTTCATTCGGGGTAAAGATCGAGGCGAAGATCTGCGGGAACAGCTGGATGAAGGCCCACAGAAGCGTGGAGTAGACGAGCGAGGATTTCAGCAGCAGCCAGAACGCCTGCCGCACGCGCTCAGCATTCTTGGCCCCGTAGTTATAGCTCAAAACCGGCTGCGCGCCCTGCGCCAGACCCTGCAGCGGCAGCATCGCAAACTGCATGACGCTGGTCAGAATGGTCATTGCGCCGACGGCAATATCGCCGCCGTATTTTAAAAGCGAGGTGTTGAAGCAGACGGAAATGACGCTCTCGCTGGCCTGCATGATAAAAGACGCCGCGCCCAGCGCCACGCACGGAAGGAAAAACTTCGGCCGCAGGCGGATGTTCTCATTTTTGAGCTGCAGCAGCGTCTTTTTGCCGCGCAGGAATGAGACCACCCACACGCACGAGATGCCCTGGGAGAGAATCGTAGCCAGAGCCGCGCCGCGGACGCCCATGTGGAAGACGAAGATGAACAGGGGATCGAGCACGATGTTGCACACCGCGCCGATGAGAACCGTCAGCATGCCGGTTTTGGCGAAGCCCTGGGCGGTGATGAAGGCGTTCATGCCGAGCGTCAGCTGCACAAAGAGCGTGCCGATGGCGTAGATGTTCATATAGTTGACGGCGTATTCGATCGTGTTTTCGCTCGCGCCGAAGGCCAGCAGCAGCGGCCGGTTGAAGGCCAGCAGCACGGCTGTCAGAATAAGAGAGACAAGAACCTGCAGCGTAAAGCAGCTGCCGAGCGTTTTTTCGGCTGAGTCGTGGTCATCTTTGCCCATGAAGATCGACGCGCGCGGCGCGCCGCCGGTGCTGACCAGAGCGGCGAAGGCCGAGACGATCATGATGATCGGCAGGCACACGCCGACGCCCGTGAGCGCAAGAGAACCGTCCCCCGGCATATGGCCGATGTAGATGCGGTCGACGATGTTATAGAGCATGTTGACCAGCTGGGCGATGACCGTCGGCACGGAGAGCTTCAGAAGGAGCTTTCCGACGGGCTCCGTTCCAAGAAATGTTTTGTCCTGATTCATAGCGAAGATCCTTCTTTCTGTGGTTTTGGCGCATCGTGCCCGGTGGGCGGCGACTGCCGGAGGCGGTTCATATTGTCTGCGATGGTTTCAAGATAGCCTGTCAGGCGCTCCAAATCTTCCGCGCTCAGGCCCTGCGAGAGGCTGGCGGCAAACTGCGCCTGCACCGACCGGCCCTGCGCAATGACGCCGGCCGCCTGCGCGGTCGGCACCAGACGGAGCTTGCGCCGGTCGCCGGGGACGCTCTGGCGCTCCAGATAGCCCTGACGGCACAGGGCGTCGACATGCAGCGAGACCATCCCGGGCTTGAGATGGCGCATGGCGCAGATGTCCTTTGCGGTGGCGTGGTCCGGGTTATTTGCCAGAAACAGCAGAATATCCACCGCCGTCTGCGGCAGACCGAGCGCGGCGCTCAGGGGCCGGATGGCGGCGTCGTAGGCTTCTGTGAAATTTTTGGCGTAGGCATGCAGACCGGCTGCGGTGAGAATAGGCTCCATGCAAAATCCTCCAAAATCGAACTGTTCAATTTTGAACAGTTCAATTATAGCGAGATGTGCTTGTTTGTCAAGCAAAAAATCCCCGTCCGATCGGACGGGGATTTTCATACGGAACGGGAATTTTGCAGGGCAAGCTATTTTTTTGCGGAGATCACGAGCAGAATGCCCCGGGCCGCCGAGATGGTGATATCGCCTTCCCACTCGTTGCTGATGCCGACGGGGAAGGTATTGGTAACGGTGACATTCTGAAGCGGGTACTTTGCGCCCGTAATGCTGACGCCCTCGCAGCGGTCTGAAAGGGAGAGCACAGAGATGGAGAAGCCGGGATGCGGCGGAAGGGTAATGCTGCCGCCGGAAAACAGATACATTTTTGTGTTTTCACCCAGAATTTCCGCCCGCAGACCGTGGCTGACGGCAAAGGAGGCCGCCTGCATATTACCCATCAGATGATCCAGCCGCCCGCCCAGCGCGCAGTACAGCCGCAGCGCGGAAAAGCCCTCGTTCACGGCCCAGCGGACGGCGGCCATGGTGTCGGTGTCGTCCTTTTCCACGGGCAAATCAAGCCGCGGAACATCGGTTGGAATGGGGCCGTCGTAGGAATCAAAATCGCCGACCAGAAGATCGGGCCGGATACCGGCGGCCTTGGCATAGGCATAGCCTTTGTCACAGGCGATGATAAAATCGGCCTGTTCGATGCCTTGCAGCGTGTCGTCCGCGCCGCCGGACAAAATGGCGCACAGCTTTTTCATATTGCCTCCATCAGACTGTCAAAACCTCATAGGTCGGCGAAAAACCAGCGAAGTGTTTTCCGCCCGCGCGTTTGTCAGAATATCTTTTGACAAACGCAGGGACTGCCGGGGCAGTCCCTGGGTGCGATTATTCTATCATATACGGGCGCAAAATCAAGCGCCTTGTGCGCCGTCAGTGCTCGTCAGAAAGAATCCGGCCTTCGATCGAGATCGTAACCACGCGCAGCGGAAGCTGCTTGCCGCTTTCTTCCAGAGCCGTCTTTGCCGCAAACTCCAGCCCGCCGCAGCAGGGAACCTCCATGCGCAGAAGCGTCACGGAACGGATGCTGTTATGGCTTAAAATGCGCGTTAGCTTCTGGCTGTAATCCACGCTGTCGAGCTTCGGACAGCCGATGAGCGTGATTTTGCCGCGCATGAAATCCTCGTGCAGCCCGGCGTAGGCGTAGGCGGTGCAGTCGGCGGCGATGAGCAAGTCGCAGCCGTCAAAATACGGCGCGTTTTCCGGCACGAGCTTGATCTGGCACGGCCACTGGCCAAGCTGCGAGGGCCGGAGATCCTGCGCGCCGGAGCTGGCGGGCGCCGGGCTTTGCATGCGGTGCATCTGCATGCCGGGACAGCCGGCGTGCGCGGCCTTATGCTGCTTGTGCGCCTGGACGGCAGCTTCGTTGTAGGCTGCGGCTTCGCGCTCCACAAAGGAAATGGCGTTCATGGGGCATGACGGCAGGCAGTCACCCAGACCGTCGCAGTAATCGTCGCGCATCAGCTTCGCTTTGCCGCCGATGATGGCGATGGCGCCTTCATGGCAGGCGCTTGCGCACGCGCCGCAGCCGTTGCAGCGGCTCTCGTCAATGTGAATGATTCTTCGTTTCATGGAAATCACTCCGTTTCTTTCGTTCTGGCGTCAGTATAGCAGATACGCGCGGGCAAGTCCGTTGGAGTTCCAACAAACAGCACGAAAAATGCAGCAAAAAATCCGCCGCGCCGGATTTGGCGCAGCGGATGGAGTTTTTGCAGAAAAATCAGTTCTCGCGGAAAATAATGCCGTTTTCGTCGGCCTTTTCAATCACAGCCAGCGCGTGGTAGTTGACGCCCATGTTGCGCAGCCGGTCGCCGCCGCCCTGGAAGCCCTTTTCAATCGCGATGCCGACGCCGACAAGCTCAGCGCCCGCCTGCTCAACGATGCCGCACAGACCGCGAACCGCTTCGCCGTTTGCCATGAAGTCGTCGATGATCAGCACATGGTTCTCACTCGTCAGCCATTCCTTGGAGAGAATCTGCGTGACCTTCTTTTTATAGGTATAGGAGTAAATTTCGCTCTGATAGAGGCCGCCTTCAATGTTGTCGCTCTTTGCCTTCTTGGCGAAGACCATCGGCAGACCGTAGCGGTAGGCGCAGACGGCAGCCAGGGCAATGCCGCTGGCCTCGGCGGTGAGAATCAGGTCGACCTTGGAAATGTCAAAGTATTTTGCAAACTCGTCGGCAATGTCCGCCATCAGCTTACAGTCGACGCGGTGGTTTAGAAACCCGTCAACCTTCACAATATTGCCGGGCAGAACCTTGCCCTCCTTTAAGATCCGTTCCTTGAGCTCCTGCATAAAAAACCTCCTGAAAAATTAAAAAAATGACGGCAAGAGACCACGCTCCTGCTGCCAATTCACAAAGCCGCGGACAGCGCAGAGTGTCTTTCGCGGCAATCGTCCAATAGTCGCGGCTTTGGCGCCGCGGTAGAAACATCCGGGCCATACATCCGGACCTATATTGGCAACACATCCATATGAAGTTTTCCGTGCTGGCCGCAGAGGGCGGACAAAGACACGGTTTGTGTGCTTTGATGGTATCATTTCTGTCAGGTTTCGTCAAGGGGCGCGGCGGGAAAAAAGAAGACAAAAATTCAACGAAAACAAAAGAAATATGCGGCAAAATGACTTGCCGCATATTTCCTGCAAATCACTTATAGCACTCCGGACGAAGAATTCCGATGTAGGGAAGGTTGCGATAGTAGTTGGCATAGTCCAGACCGTAGCCGACGACAAACTCGTCCGGAATCTCAAAGCCGCACATGTCAGTTTTATAACTCTCCGGGTGGCGCGATG
>CAKUCT010000084.1 GCA_934643765.1 uncultured Oscillospiraceae bacterium | reverse complement strand
AGTATATTGCCCTTGGGCGTCTGCTCAGCGAGCAGGGCGACAGCCTGGAGCTGTTTGCCAGCAACCGCGAAGATGAGGGCCTGCTCCTGAATTTCCTGGGCAAGCTCGAGGAAGAAAACAAGCACGCAAACTAAAATCAATCGATCCGGTACCCCGTAAAAACGCCTCGGCAATTTTCATTGCCGAGGCGTTTTAGATTCCCCCAAAAGCTTACGCTTTCGGGGGAAAATGATTTACATTTTATTTCGCCCTGCGGGGCGAATGCTTTGCATCAACGATTCTAAGGCGGCAGAGCCGCCAAGAATTCGTTTGATCTGCGAGGCATGCGCCGCAGAAGGAATTGAACTGCAGTGTAATTTACGCCTCAGGCGGCTTGTGTTTTTCCAGGAAGTTCATTATACTGAGAAAAAAGCCCTTTGAGAGGAGAGCCCCCCATGTACGACATCGTTGCCCTTGGCGAACTGCTCATCGATTTTACCTGCCAGTCCACCGGCCCGGACGGCTATCCCACCATGGCCGCGCACCCCGGCGGCGCACCTGCTAATTTTCTTGCCGCCGCGGCAAAGCTCGGCGCGCGCACGGCGCTGCTCGGAAAGGTCGGCGCAGACGCCTTCGGCGCGCTGCTCACTGGCACGCTGCAAACGGCCGGAATTGATACGCGCGGCCTTGTGCAAAGCCCAGAAGTTTTTACAACGCTCGCCTTCGTCACACTCGACCAGCGCGGGGAGCGCGAATTTTCCTTTGCCCGCAAGCCGGGCGCCGACACACAGCTGCGGCCGGAAGAACTGGATCTCGCGCTTTTGCAGGACGCAAAGCTGCTGCACTTCGGCTCGTTGTCTCTGACTGACGAGCCTGCCCGCTCCGCGACGCAGGCGGCCGTCGCCTTCGCTAAATCGCATGGCAAGCTTGTAAGCTTCGACCCCAACCTCCGAAAGCCCCTCTGGCACAGTCTGGAGACAGCCAAGGTGCAAATGCTCTGGGGCCTGCAGCAGGCAGACATCATCAAAATCAGCGACGAAGAGGTGGATTTTCTCTTCGGGCTCTCTCCGCAAGATGGCGCGGCGCACATTCTGGACGCATGTTCCGTTTCGCTCGTCTTCGTCACCTGCGGCAAGGACGGCTGTATTTTCGCCTCGCGCCGCGCCAGCGGCCAGGTACCGGGCCTCTCCGGCCTTTCGGTTGCAGATACCACCGGCGCCGGCGATATCTTTGGCGGCAGCGCCGTCTTCCGCGTGCTGCAGTCCGGCCGCGCGCCGCAGGAGCTTTGTGAAAGCGAGCTGCGCGCCATCGCGTCGTTCGCTGTCGCGGCTTCCGGTCTGTCCGTCACAAAGCCGGGCGGCATTTCCTCCGTCCCGGAGCCGTCGGAAATTGAAGCCGTTCTTTCCTCTCAGCTTTGATCGATCATCATTTTGCCAACTATAAAAGCGGCTCGCAGAGTTTCTGCGCGCCGCTCAGCGTGTCAAAAAGTCTTTTTGACACGCTGATGCAGTTTTTCAAACTTTAAGAAAGCTTGAAAAACTGGTTGATTGAACGCGAAAGACACCCCTGATGGGTTTCTTTCACACTATCTTCCTTTCCGTAATCATTCGTCTGTAAGGTTTTTCGACAGACCGCGCGGCGCGCAGAGTTTCTGCGCGCCGCTTCTTGTTTGCTTTTATTCGACGATCAGATAATTCTCATGCAGCTCGGTCACATAGCCAATCCGGGCCGCGTCCGGAATCTCCGCCTGCAGCGCGCGAAGGCACGCCTCCGCGTCGCGCTCGGCCACGGCGATAAGCAGGCCGCCGCTTGTCTGCGGGTCGTAGAAAATATCCTCCAGCGCGCGGGAAATATCCCGCTTTTTCAGTACGCCGCCGCCCGCAAAATCGCGGTTGCGGTACGCACCGGCCGGAATAAAGCCCATGGCCGCAAACTCCTCCGCCTCCGGGTGAAACGGCACCCTTCCGGCTTCCAGATGCAGGCTCATGCCGCTTCCCTGGGCCATCTCATAGCTGTGGCCCATGAGGGAAAAGCCCGTCACATCGGTGCAGCTGTGCACCTCAAAGCGCAGCATGATATCCCGCGCGGCTTTGTTGAGCGTCGCCATCTGCCGGTAGAGCCGGTCCATGACGGCCTTTTCCACCAGATCGGCCTTCGCCGCCGTCGTGATAATCCCGACGCCAAGCTTCTTCGTCAGAATCAGCACATCGCCCGGCTTCGCCCCGGAATTGGTCAGCACCTTTTTCGGGTGCACAAAGCCCGTAACTGCCAGGCCGTAGATCGGCTCGGCCCCATGGATGGTGTGGCCGCCGGTGATAATTGCGCCCGCCTCATAGGCCTTGTCATAGCCGCCGCGCAAAATTTCCCGCACGGTATGATCGTCCATGGAGTCCGCCAGGCACATGATATTGAGCGCCAGCTTCGGCTCGCCGCCCATCGCGTAGACATCGCTCAGCGCGTTCGTCGCGGCAATCTGGCCGTAGAGGAACGGATCGTCGACAATCGGTGGAAAAAAGTCCGTCGTCTGCACAATCGCCGTGTCGTCCGTAATCACATAGACGCTCGCGTCGTCACTCTTGTCATATCCGACAATCAGGCGGGGATCGGTATGTGTGCGGAAGCCCTCGAGCATCTGCGCCAGCGTTCCCGCGCCGACCTTGGCCCCGCAGCCCGCGCACGAAGCAAGCTTTGTCAGCTTGACCTCAGTTTCCATTATTCCTTCTCCTTGCTGTCATAGACGCAGACATAGCCATCTTCCCGCACCTCGGCAATTTTGTCTACTTCCTCAGCGCAGACGCCGAGCGGCGCAGCATATCCGCCCTCGCAGCGCACGCAGGTGCCGCAGGAACTCGACAGCGCGCGCGGCACCGGCATCGTCCGGGCGCGGTAGCCCTGCTGCTCGCAGAGCTTTTTGTAGCGGATCGCCCCAAAGTGGGAAAAGAATGTCGCAATGTAGGTCATGGTTTATTTCCGGAGCGTCAGCGTGTACTCTCCGCCTTTCTCGCTGACCGCGACGGTGTAGCCCGCATGCTCTGCAAAGCGGGTCACGTTCTCGCGGGAAGCTGTGTTGTCTACCATGATCGTATATTCGGCCTCTTTTGTCAACATCGCTTTTTTGAGCATGATGACGGGCTCCGGGCAGGAATAGCCTCTTGCATCAACCGTTGTCATTTCGCATTCTCCTTTTTGAATGTATTGACCGCCGCAATCACCGCGGCAACCAGCAAACCAACAATGACCGCGACCTTACCGTTGGCCGTCGGGCCGTTGCCGGAGGACGCCAGGCCAAAGTTATGGCAGAAGGCTGCGCCGGCAATCAAGCCGAAGATCGTGACCGCACTGTCGCTGCTGCCTTCACCGGCCAGAATCAGCTGGCGCAGCGGGCAGCCGCCCAGCAGCACGCAGGCAAAGCCAGTGAGCATCATGCCAAGGAAGTTCCAGACACCGTCGGTATGGGCCACGGGCTGCTCGGCAAAGCGAAGCTTGAAGTAGCTCGCATCGGTCACCCCGGTCAGAATGAGATTGCAGACCAGCGCGCCCACCAGAATCGCCGCGAAGCCAAGAATGAGCTTCGTCTCTTTGAACAGGACCAGATCGCGGATACCGCCGACCATGCAAAGACGGGTTCTCTGCGCCAGCGCGCCGACGGCAAGACCGGCGATGAAGCTGATGATGATCGGCGCATGCAGCGCGCCGGGGCCGGCGCCGGCTTCACTGAAGTGGATGAACGCGGGCGCCGCAAGCAGAAGCGCCAGAACAGCCAGCGTCAGAACGGGGAACACGCCGCCTTCCGTTTTGGTCAGCGCGTAGCTGCGCTTGAGGGAGTAGCCGCGATTCAGGAAGAACACGCCCACCAGAATGCCGCAGGCAAAACCGGCCAGGCCCAGCAGCGCGTTGAGGTCGCCACCGGCGAGTCTGAGGATCATGCGGAACGGGCAACCCAGGAACATCAGGCTACCAACCATCACGAACATGCCGAGCACAAAGCGGGTGACAGGAGCGCTGCCGCCGCGCGGGGAGAATTCTTTTTTGGCGAGCGCCATCAGGAAGCTGCCGAACACCAGACCGATGATTTCCGGCCGGATATACTGCACAGCCGCCGCCGAATGCAGCCCCAGCGCACCCGCTGTGTCGCGCAGGAAGCAGGCCACGCAGAAGCCCATGTTTTTCGGGTTTCCGAACAGCACCAGCAGCGAAGCAATCACGCCGATGATGAGGCCGGCAAAGATCATATTGCGTTTTTCATGTTTCAGTGTCATGTGCAAATCTCCTTTTCGTTCCTCTTTTTCAAGAATATCGGTTATGATCCCGAATTTCGTTCGGGATCGTCGATTTATAATCATTGTATGATGCTTTCCTGCAAAAAGCAAATTGCCTTTTTGGATAACTATTCGCAATTTATTTGAGATTCAAATAATTCTTCGTGATTGTCGAATAAATTATTTTTCCGTTCCATCCATTTGAATTTCAAATAAACAGCTGCTAGAATGGATGTATCTGTATGTGGAGGGATATCTGTGAAGCCAATCTATCTTGACAATGGCAGTACAACCTTTCCAAAGCCGGACTGCGTGACGCAGGCCGTTGCGCAGTATATGACCGCCTGCGGCAGCAATATCGGCCGCGGCACCTATCGCGCGGCCTACCGCGCGGAAGATCTCGTCTTTGAAACGCGCGAGCAGCTGCGCGCGCTGTTTGGCGCGGCCGATGCCCGCTGTGTCGTCTTTTCGCCGAATGTGACGGCCAGTCTCAATCTGCTCATCAAGGGCTTTCTCCGGCCGGGCGACCATGTTCTGGTCTCCTCCATGGAGCACAACGCCGTCATGCGTCCGCTGCGCCAGCTGGAGCAGACCGGTGTCAGCTTCAGCCGCATTCCCTGCCGCGCGGACGGAACGCTGGTGCTGGAGGCAATGGAGCCGCTGGTACAGGAAAACACGAAGGCTGTCGTCTGCCTGCACGCGAGCAACGTCTGTGGGACGCTGCTGCCCATTGACGCGATCGGCGATTTCTGCCGCCGCCGCGGACTGAAATTTTTCCTCGACAGCGCGCAGACCGCCGGTGTTTTCCCCATCGATATGGCTGCTTCTCACATTGACGCCGTCGCCTTCACCGGCCACAAGGGTCTGCTCGGCCCGCAGGGCACGGGCGGACTTGTCATGCGGGAAGACCTTGCCGCGCAGCTTACGCCGCTCATCGCCGGCGGCACCGGCAGCATGAGCCACACGGAGTTCATGCCGGATTTCCTTCCCGACCGCTTTGAAGCCGGAACCATGAACCTTCCCGGCATCGCGGGGCTGCACGCCGCGCTCGGTTTTCTGGAGGCCACCGGTCTGGACACCATCCGCACGCACGAGCTTGCGCTCACAAAGCGGTTTCTGGCGCATCTCGCGCCGCTGGCCGCGCAGGGGCGCGTCAGAATCATCGGCCTGCCTGGCGTAGAAAACCGCGCAGGCGTCGTCTCCATTCAGACGCCGGGACACGATCTGTCTGAAATTGCCGACGCGCTGGATGAAACCTATGCCATCAGCACCCGCGTGGGGCTGCACTGTGCGCCCTCGGCGCACCAGACACTCGGCACGTTCCCGACCGGCACCATCCGCTTTACCTTCGGCTTTTTCAACACAGAAGAGGAGGTTGACTACGCCGCAGACGCCCTGGACACGTTAACCCGGGAGGTGCGCCATGGACTTTAAGCAGCTTCGCTCGTTTGTCGCCGTGGCCGACTGCGGCAGCTTCACCCAGGCCGCCGCGCGCCTGTATTCCTCCCAGCCAACCGTCAGCGCGCACGTGCGCCAGCTGGAGGAGGAGCTGCACGAGCAGCTTTTCCTGCGCACCACAAAAACGCTCTCCATCACGCCGCGCGGGCGTGAGCTCTATGAATACGCAGTGCATGTTCTGGCGCTGCAGGAAAAGCTTCTTTCCGACTGGAAACAGGACGCGCGCACGATTACGCTCGGCGTGTCCACCATCCCCTCGGCCTACATTCTGCCGGAGGTCCTGCCGCCGTTTCGCGCGCAGAACCCCGAGCTGTCTTTTTCCATCCACCAGAGCGACAGCGCCGGCATCCTGCAAAGCCTGCGCGCCGGGCAGTTTGAGCTCGGTCTGGTCGGCATGGAAGAGCCCGCGGACGATCTGTCCTTCGTGCCGTTTTACCAGGACCACATGGTGCTCATTACGCCCAACACGCCGCACTTTACCGCGCTGCTGGCCGCGGGTACGCCGCCGCAGACGCTACTGCGCGAGCAGCCGCTGATTCTGCGCGAAGCCGGAAGCGGCAGTCAGAAATGCGTCGACGCGTTTTTGCAGGCCGCAGGGCTGGACATTGCAAGTCTCTGCGTCACCGCGCGCCTCAACGACCAGGAGAGCGTCAAAAATCTCGTTGCCGGGGGTCTTGGCATTTCCGTTATCTCCGGCAAGGCCGCCGAGCGCGACTGCCGGGCGGGGCAGCTGCTTGCTTTCCCGCTCCCGGAAGCTTCCTCCGGGCGCAGCTTGTATCTTGTCTGGCACAAGGGCGCCTCTCTGCGGCCGCAGGTGCTGCGCTTTGTCGAATTCATCAGAACCTTTTATGGGTAGGCAACACCGCGCAATTATGTCGGCGCTGTCTTAAAACTCTGTTTTGCCTGTAGGGGAGGACGGCTCTGTCCGCTTCCCTGGAACGATTGGACATGCCGCAAGCAATCGCTTTTTAGAGAAAATATGCCCGCCCGAACGATCTAAATTTCCGTTCAGGCGGGCGTTTTTTATGTTACGGAGATAAGCTGCTGCTCGCGGCTGTGGCACGAGAAGAGCAGAATCTGCCGCTTCTGAGAAAGCGCCTGCAGCGTCTCAAGCGCGAGTGCCGCGCGCGTATCGTCAAACATCGCCAGCGCGTCGTCGAGTACCAGCGGCGTTCCCTCTGGCAGCGCCAGCTCGCAGATGGCAAGCCGCAGGGCCAGGTACAGCTGGTCTGCCGTGCCGCCCGAGAGCGCCATCGCCTGGCGCAGCGCGACCTCGCCGGTCTGCCCGGCAGCCAGATTCATCTGCCGGTCAAGCGTCACGCGGTCATAGCGCGCGCCGGTCAAGTGCGCAAAAATCGTCCCGGCCAGCGCCGTCAGCTTCGGCGCAAAGCGCGTCTGCAGCTCCTGTCCCGCTTCATCCAGCGTCTGCGACGCCAGGGCCAGGGCCGCGTCCTGCGCGCGGAGCTTTTCCATGCGCGCGCAAAGCGCCTCTCTCTGCGCCGCCAGAGCCACAGGGTCTCCAAGCGCATCGGCTCTTCCGCGGCTCTGGTCCAGCTGGGACTGCACGGCCGCAAGCTTTTGCTGCGTCTGCGTAAGCGCCAGCTGAATCGCTGCCGCATCCCGCGACGGCGATAACGGCGGCGCCTGGTTTTCCTCCGGCTCCGGCAGATCGCCGATGGCCGCGGCAATCGCCTCCAGCGCAGCTTGCGCGTGCTGCTGCTCGCGCCGAGCTGCATCCGCCCGCTTCCAGGCCTCCTGCGCTTTTTCAAGCGCCCGCGCGGCGGACGCCTCGTCCGTTACCCCTGTGTCAAAGGCGCTGATTCTTCCGAGCAGATTTCCGCGCGCCTGCGCAAGCGCGCGCTGCTTTTCGGCAAAATCCACCTGCCCGGCCTGCACTCTGCGGCATTCTTCCTCATAGGCGCGCGCTGCCTGATTGTAAAGCAGCAGCGCTTCATGGTAGCTTGCCGCGAAGCGCACAAACTGGTCGCCCGGCAGATCTTCATATTGTGCGCGAATCCGAGCCGCCTGCTGTACATGCGCGGCGCGCGCCTGATTTTTCCGGATGCACCAGACGCCTCTCGCGATACACACCAGCGCGCACACAACGCAGATCGCCGCCAGAACCGGCCGGCTCACCCATGTCAGGGCCAGAAGCGTCGCAATGATCCACACCGCGGCAAATGCAAACTGCCATACCACGGCGTATTCCGTCCCCTGCGTCAAAGTATC
>CAKUCT010000083.1 GCA_934643765.1 uncultured Oscillospiraceae bacterium | reverse complement strand
CCGGATCTGGTGCTGCTGGATCTGATGCTGCCGGTGCTCGACGGCTGGGGCGTTCTGCGCGCCATCCGCCAGGACAGCAAAACGCCGGTCATCATGCTCACCGCCAAGGGCGAGACCATTGACAAGGTCTCCGGGCTCAAGCAGGGCGCAGACGACTATATCACCAAGCCCTTTGAAATGAAGGAAGTGCTCGCGCGCATCGAAGCGGTTCTTCGCCGCGCGGGTGAAGGCGAGGGCGGCAAGGACAAGCCGCGCCGGCTGACGTTTGACAAGCTCGTCATCGATCTTGATTCGTTTGAGCTGATTGTCGACGGCAAGCGCGTGGAAACGCCGCCGAAGGAGATGGAGCTTCTGTACCATCTGGCCTCGTCCCCCAACCGCGTCTACACCAGAAACCAGCTGCTCGACGAGGTCTGGGGCTTTGATTACTTCGGCGACAGCCGGACGGTCGATGTCCATATCAAGCGCCTGCGCGAAAAGCTGGAGGGTGTGTCCGATCAGTGGAGCCTGAAGACTGTCTGGGGCGTCGGCTATAAATTCGAGGTCGTGCAGCAATGAAAACAACCTTCAGCCGGCTCTTTTCCATGATCGCGGCGCTTTTAATGCTGTGCCTGCTGATCACCGGCGTCGCCTTCCGGTTTTTGATGATGAGCTGGGTTGAATCCGAAAAACGAAAAAGTCTGAGCGCGGACGCCTCGGCGCTGGCTGATCTTGCCAAGGCGTATGACTCCGACGGCGAACTGGAGAGCAACTGGAACTTCCAGATCGGACTTTCCCTGTTCTCCGAGGTCGGCGATGTCGGCGCGCTCATCTGCGACGAAGACGGCATCGTCCGGATCTGCTCGTGCAGCGAACTCACCTGTGAGCACGTCGGAAAGCAGGTCGATGAAGCGCTGCAGCTGAACATGCTGCATGACGGCGTCTACTATGAAAAAAACGCGGAGCTGAGCGGCATCTATGACGACAAGCGGTTTCTGGCCGGGCAGGCCATTGTCTCCGATGAAACGGGCGATCTGCTTGGCTTCGTGGTCGTCTCCGCGCCGATGAACCAGACGACAGATTATATGCTGCGCAGCAGCACCTTCTTTATCTACACCGCCATCGCCGCGCTCGGCCTGGCGCTGGTTGTGGCGACCTTCCTGTCGCACTCGCTCGTGCGCCCGCTCGGCCAGATGGCCGATGTTGCCCGGCGCTTTGGCTACGGCGAGACAAAGCTGCGCGTGGAGCAGACGAAGCAGAACACGCGCGAAATGAACGATCTGGCCCTCGCCTTCAACACAATGGCGGACTCTCTGGAGCAGTCTGAGCAGCGCCGGCAGGAGTTCATCGCCAACGTGTCGCACGAGCTCAAAACCCCGATGACCACCATCGGCGGCTATGTCGACGGCATTCTGGACGGCACCATTCCGCCCGAGACGCAGAAGCACTATCTGCAGATCGTCTCAAGCGAGGTGCGCAGGCTCTCGCGCCTGGTGCGCAGCATGCTGGATCTGAGCCGCCTGCAGGCACAGGGGATCGACGAGTCGAGAAAGACGCGCTTTGACCTTGGCGAGGCAATGAGCGACGTACTGATTACCTTTGAGCAGAAGATCAACAGCTGCCGTCTGCAGGTCAACGTGGATCTGCCGGAAAAGCCGGTCTGGATCAAGGCCGACCGCGACGCGATCACACAGGTCATCTACAACCTTATCGACAACGCCATCAAGTTCTGCCCGGCGGGCGGAAATCTGGGTCTGATTCTGGCCCAGGACGGCCAGAAGGCCCATCTGAGCGTCCGCAACACCGGCCCGACCATTCCGCCGGAGGAGCTGCCGCTGCTGTTTGACCGCTTCCACAAGGCGGACAAGGCGCGCTCTGCCGACCGCGAGGGCTGGGGCCTTGGCCTTTACATCGCAAAAACCATCGTCGGCGCGCACGGCGGCGAAATCTGGGCCACCAGTGAAAACGGCGTGACGGAATTCAGCTTCACGCTGCCCTCCGCCCGCTGAACAGCCAGGCAGAAGCATGTCTGTTCAAAAAGTGTAAGATTTGTATTTACAAACTATTCAACATTCCTGAGCCAGAACTGGATATACTGATGATATCCGGAACATCCGCATCAGAAGAAGGTGTAAGCGTATGAGTTACGAGCAAAATCACGGGTTTTACGAAAACGGCAGCGGTTATCAGGATAACAGCTGGCGCGATCAGACAAATGTATACCCCTCCAGTCGTGAACAGCCGACACCCATGGGCCGCCACCAACGCAGGCGCAACAGCAGCTGGGTCGGAGGGTTCTTTGCCGTGCTGCTGGTGCTGGCTTTGAGCTTCGGCGCGTTTTATCTGATCCGGAACGTTGGATTCCGGGTAGAGAAGACGGACGACGGGATCACCGTCTCCATGTCCAGCCGCACCCAGACAGCGTCTTCGGCCGCTGAGCCTGCGCAGACGCAGGAGCCCGCCGCGCAGCCGGAAACGCCCGACACCACGGCCGCGCAGGCCGAGCAGAAGCCCACCGCCGGCGCATATGTCGGCACAGGTGCAAAGCTGAACATCGTCTCAACCCGCCCTGGCACCGATACCACATTTTCGGACGAAGAGGGCGCTATGAGCCTGCAGGAGATCTACAGCAGCGTTATTGACAGCGTGGTGTCCATCTCCTCCGTCACCTCCACCGGTACGGCCAGCGGCACCGGCATCATTATGTCCCAGGACGGCTATATTATCACAAACCACCACGTCATCAGCGGCGCGCTGCTCATTTCCGTTCTGACAAACGACAATCAGGAATATGCAGCCGCGCTGGTCGGCAGCGATGAGATGAGCGACCTTGCCGTTCTGAAAATCGACGCAAAGGGTCTGGCTGCGGCGGAATTCGGCGACTCGTCGAAGCTGCGCGTGGGCGACAGCGTGGTCGCCATCGGAGACCCCTTGGGCGTACAGCTCAGAGGCACGATGACAAACGGCATCATCTCCGCCATCAACCGTGACCTCACGGTAGATGACCGCACTATGACGCTTATCCAGACGAACGCTGCGCTCAACAACGGCAACTCCGGCGGCCCGCTGATCAACTGCTATGGTCAGGTCATCGGCATCAACACTGTCAAGATGAGTTCGTATTATGCCTCCGCGGCCAGTGTCGAGGGTCTTGGCTTTGCCATTCCGATCTCGGTTGCAAAGCCCATCATCGACGAGCTGATTGAAAACGGCTATGTCGCGGGCCGCCCCGCCATCGGCATCTCGGGCGAAGCGCTCCCGTCGTATTACCGCACCTATTACCGCCTGCCGGACGGCGTGTATATCACCTCCGTCAACGACGGCAGCGACGCCAAGGCCAAGGGCCTGCGCGAGGGCGATATCGTCACCGCCATCAACGGCGAAAAAATTTGCTCCATTGACGAACTCAATACTGTGAAAAACCAGTATTCCGCCGGCGACGAGGTCACATTGACCGTCTACCGCGGCGGCACCTATTATGACATCACCGTCACACTGATCGATCAGGCGACCGGAAAATAACGATCAAAAAACCGCACGTTATGCGTGCGGTTTTTTAGGATTTATGCGCCTTGCTGCGCGCATAAATTTGCGCACCGCGAAAAAGTCCCGCCCAGGTTTACCTGGGCGGGCTGCTTTTTTGTTATCAGATATCGCCGTCGAGATCAATGCCAAACTCGTCGCCCGGGGTGAGCTCCTCATCCTCAGACGAGGATTCCTCCGTCGCAACCGGCACAAACTGTGTCAGATATGCGTCTTCGCCGAGTCCCGCGAGATAACCCGGAAGATTGATGACAATACCGTCCATGTTATACGGCAGCGTCAGCTGATAGGTTTCGGTGACCTCGTCGCCGCCCTTTTCCTGGGTAATCTCCAGCGTCATCTCAAAGTTCTGGCCAATGCAGGTGGCCATGCCGCGCTCTTTGTTGTAGAGCTTTGCGACCTGCTCCCCGCCGACAAATACAACCACCTTATAGGGCGTCTCATACGTCTGGCCATCATATTCGAGCGTCTTGTTGTCAAAGTAGACCGTGTGACCGCGGCCGACGACCATCATCACAGCGGCAATGGCAAGCAGAATCACAACTGCGCCGATGCGGAAGAACAGTGTCCGTTTCGATTTCATGCTTCTTCCTCCTTCTGCGCCGCGGCGAGCTCCTGACCGACTCTGCTCTTGTTCCTGCGCTTCTTGGTTTCATACATGATCAGCGCCACCGTAATAACGCCGTAGGAAATGAACACGCGGAAATACTCGCCGATCATCGAGTCGCCGGTGATCTTTGCGCCGGCCTCCGGCGCCACAATGAACATCAGGTGGAACAGCGTCACGCCGAGGAACACGTTGCCAATCGACGCTCTGTCGACTGATGCGCCGCCAACCAGCAGCGCCGCGATGCAGAACATGCCGATCTGCGAGTGTGAGCTATAGGTGGAAAGGTTGCCCATGTTCTGCAGGTACAGAATCATGCCGAAGCCGGCGAACACCGTGGACATGATGATGGAGATGATTCTCGTGCGCTCAACCTTGATGCCGGCGTCGCGCGCAACCTCCATATCCTGGCCGACGGCCCGCATATCCTGGCCAAGCTTGGTCTTGCGGAACCAGACAATGAACAGGCACAAAAGCGCAATCAGGATAAACGTCAGAACCGGAATTTTTACGCCCTTGACATTGACGGCAAGCAGGTTGTCAATGCACTGGCGCATGTTGAGCAGGCTCACCGTGTTGCGGATACCGTAGCCGCGGGGAAGCTTGATCTCGCTGTGCTGGATGGGAATGATCGAACCCATCATGTACAGAACGACAAGCTGATAAACGCCGTTGATGAAAAACGAGATGATATAGCTTGTGATCATCTCGCGGCCTCTGGCGCGGTTGAGCATGCTGCCGCAGAACGCGCCGAGCAGAACGGAAATGGGGATGGAAAGAATCATTGCCAGCACAACGCCGGGAATGCCCCAGATCTGCCAGTCGGAGACAAAAATCAGTGCAATTTCGCCTGCCATCGCGCCCAGCGTCATACCGAAGTTCAGGCCCATACCGGCCATGATCGGAATCAGCAGGCAGAGGATGAGGAAGGTATTGCGCCCGATACGCGTTACAATTTCATTGAGCAGATAGCTCGGCGAGAAACCGGAAATCGGGATGCAGACCGCGCAGAAGATGATGAACATGATCGGCACGGAGTTGTTGGCCACAAACTGGCCAAATGTCATATGCTTTTTCTTGGCTTTATTCTGTTTGCTCATTTTGATCCCTCCGTCTTTCTGGTCAGTGCATAGAGGATCATGCCGTTGGAAACGATCATACGGATAACCTCACTCATATCCATGTGGATCAGAGAGTTCAGAACCGTCGGCGTCATGGTCACAATGCCCTGGAAGAGGATAGTGCCGATGATGACATTGGGAATCGATGCTTTGTTGACCGACGCGCCGCCAATCAGAATGGCTGCGACGGCCGGGAGCGTCATGTTGTTGGGCGCGGTGTAGAGCTGGATAAAGCCGAAGCCCTGCTCATAGACCAGGATGCCGACCGCCGCCAGCCACGTGGACATGACGACAGAAAGAAGGCGGATCCGGTCGACGTCAATGCCGGATGCTCTTGCGAACACCGGGTTCGAGCCGACAGCCGTCATGGCCGTGCCGGTCTTGGTGTGCAGAAATGCCCACATGCCGAACGCCAGCAGCGCAAAGAACAGCAGGCTGCCCACCGGGATGACAAGGTTCACGCCGAACCGGTTGAGGTCAATCTGCAGGACGTTCGCCAGGACCTTGTCGTAGAATCCTTCCAGAGAGATTGTCGTACGCAGGCCCTTGCCGGCCATGCCCCAGACCATCGTCGGGCTCGTGTACGGCAGCAGAAGCCACATCATGCACATAAACGAAATGGACGAGAAGCCGACGTAGGTCGCAATCATCATTTCGCCGCCCTTGATCTTGTTGAGCAGCCAGCCGTAGCCGCCGCCGAACAGGAAGGCAAACGGCGTTGCGATGACGATTGCCATCACGAAGCTCATCGTGCCCGTAAAGCCGAACTGAATCGAGAGCGTCGCGCCGAGAAGGCCCGACACCAGACCCAGCGGCAGGCCAAAGTTCAGACCGCAGCCGGAGTGAATCATCGGGACCATTGCCAGAACCATGACTGCGTTCCAGCTGAAGCGGTTAATCACGTTTGTGATCTGCGTGAAAAAGTCTACACCGGCGACCGGCGCGAGGATGAACAGCAGCACCAGAAAGCCCGTGATAATCATGCGCGGCAGACCGAACGAGGATGTCAGCTCGCCGAGCGATTTCATTTCGCGGTTAAACTTTTCAGGGCCCCAGATATTGTCTTGTTGTGTTTTTTTCATGACGCCCTCCTTATTTCACCTGGCTGACCATCAGCATACCAAACGCTTCGGAAGAGTCCGTCGCCGGCAGGATGCCGGCAATCTTGCCGCCCGAAACAATGGCAATCCTGTCGCAGGTCTGCCGCAGTTCTTCCAGCTCGGAGGAGATCATCACAACGGTAACGCCGGACTCGCGGTTGAAGCGCTTGAGCGCGTCGAGCACCAGCGCTTTTGCGCCGACGTCGATGCCGCGCGTCGGCTCGGAAACGAACAGGAATCTGGGCTCCAGCGCAAACGCCTTCGCCAGGCAGATCTTCTGCTGGTTGCCGCCGGAAAGCTCTCTTGCCTTCTGCTGGGAGCTGGTGCATTTGATCATCAGCTCATCAATATATTTCTGGGTTATATCATGGATGGCCTTTTCATTACGCCAGGTAATTGGGCCGATTTTTTTGAGGAATTTGTTCTGAATCTGCATCGCCGGGAACGCCACGTTCCACTCCAGCGTCTCATCGAGCAGCAGGCCCACGCCGCGCCGGTCCTCTGAAACGAAGGCCAGCGATGCATCGAGGCACTTTCTCGGGCTGTTGAGCGCAATCGGCTTGCCGTCAAATTCGACCGTGCCGCCCGCTTCATACAGGCCCATCACGCCGTTCGGAATGCCGAGCTTTCCCTGACCGGCAAGACCGCCGATGCCAAGAATCTCGCCCTCTTTGATATCCAGAGAGACATTCCGGACCGTTTCGCCGGGCATATCCACCCAGAGGTTGCGGATGGACATGATGTTTTTCGCGCCCGAATGATCCTGAATCTCCCGCTTTTCAGACGAGAGGTCAACCGAGCGGCCAACCATGCAGCGCGTAATTTCGGGAATATCAATTTCCTTTGCCGGAACATCCTTCACGACAACGCCGTCGCGCATGATGACGACCTTGTCACACACAGACAGGATTTCCTGCAGACGGTGCGTAATAAAGATGACAGAAATGCCGCGCGCGGCCATGGAGCGGATGGAATCGAGCAGCGCCGCCGCTTCCTTTTCTGTCAGAACAGCCGTCGGCTCGTCGAGAATGAGGAGCTTGAGGTTGTCCTTGCTGAGTTCACGCGCGATTTCCGTGAACTGCTTGTGGCCGACCGGCATGTCACTGATGACCATATGCTGGTCGATATGAACGCCCATCTTCTTGATGGCTTCTGCCGAGCGTTCGTTCATCTGCTTGTAGTCAAGCGTATTGAGGCGGTCGCCGAAGATTTCGGAGACCACATTGGATTTCTTCGGTTCACGGTTGAGCAGAATGTTTTCTGTCGCCGTGAAGCCGGGAATCAGAGAAAACTCCTGATGCACCATGCCGATGCCGGCTTTGAGCGCATCAAAAGGCGTCGAGAAGGAAACCTTCTCGCCGTGAATCAGCACGTCGCCGCCGTAGCCGCCGGTTTCCCGGATGACGTCCATGCCGAACAGGATTTTCATCAGGGTACTTTTACCGGCGCCGTTTTCACCGACAAGACCCAGCACCTCGCCCTCGCGAAGCGTGAGGTTAATGTCCGTCAGAACCTGGTTGCCGAAAAAGTCCTTCTGGATATTTCGCATCTCCAACAATGGAGCATTGTTATTTACCATTCGTTTTCCTTCTCC
>CAKUCT010000082.1 GCA_934643765.1 uncultured Oscillospiraceae bacterium | reverse complement strand
GTCTTTTAAAAACGATGATAAGGGTGCTCTTTACGACTTCGATATGACTACCCTTATGGTGCTTAACGGCGGCAGCGTCAGCATCACGCGCGCAATACACAGCAGCTGCCGCTGGCCCTGCGACAAAAGGCCGCCGCCATCGGTAATCACGGTGTCGTAGCCCTCCTGCAGACGGCGGATAAAGCCGTCCGCGTGGCAGGCCTTGGCCGCCGCTTCAATTTCTTCCTGCGTCGCGTCCGGCTTTCCGAGCGCGATATTCTCCCGCACCGTGCCGGTCTTGATCCACGTATCCTGCAGCACCATACCGAAATTGCGCCGCAGGCTCGTCCTCGTCAGCCCCAGTACCGGCGTGCCGCTGACCTGAATTTCGCCGCCCTTCACATCGTAGAACCGCATCAGAAGGTTGATGAGCGTCGTCTTGCCGCAGCCTGTCGGGCCGACAATCGCCACGCGCTCGCCGGGCCGGACGGAGACATTGAGGTTTTCAATCAGCGGCCGGTCCTCCACATAGCGGAAGCTGACGTCTTTCAGCTCCACGCGGCCATCGGCCTTCTCCAACGTAACCGCCTGTACGCTGTCCGCCGGCTCCGACGGCTCGTCGATCAGCTCAAACACGCGGCCCGCGCAGGCCATGGCGTTCTGCAGCTCGGTCACAACACCCGAAATGTCGTTAAACGGCTTTGCGTACTGGTTGGCGTAGCTCAGAAATACCGACAGCCCGCCGACCGTAATGCCGCCGGAAATCGCAACCAGCGCGCCCGTGAGCGCCACGCACGCATAGACCACGCTGTTGACAAACCGCGTCACGGGGTTTGTCAGCGACGAGAAGAACGTCGCGCGCAGCGTGTACTTCATCAGCCGCCCGTTTGTCTCGTCAAAGGCGTCGATTGCCTGCTTTTCATGGGAAAACGCCTGCACAACCCGCTCGCCGTCCAGCATTTCACCGATCAGCGCCGTCTGCTCTCCAAGCGTCTTCGACTGCAGCCGGAACATGTCGTATGTCTTTGTCGCAATGAACTTCGCCGCGAACAGCGACAGCGGCGTCAGCACCACAACCACCAGCGTAATGCGCCAGTCCAGACTCAGCATGAACCCAAGCGTTCCTGCGATGGTCAGAACGCCCGTAAACAGCTGCGTGAAGCCGAGCAGCAGGCCGTCTGCAAACTGCTCGGTGTCGGAAATAATCCGGCTGACAATCTCGCCCGACGGGTGCGCGTCCAGAAAGCTCAGCGGCAGCGTCTGCAGGTGGGCAAACGCCTGCTGGCGCACGTCCCTTGTGACGCAGAAGGTAATCTTGTTGTTGATGATATTCATCAGCCACTGCGCCGCCGCGACCACCGCCGCCGTCGCCGCAATGAGAAGCCCGATGCGCCCCAGCGCGGCAAAGCCGACCTGTCCGGGCGCGACAATCTCATCGATCGCCCGGCCGACCAGAATCGGGACATACAGCGTCCCCGCCACGCTCACCAGCGCGAGCAGGAAGCTCAGAACAATCAAAATCCGGTGCCCCTCAAGCCCTCGCAGCACCCGCTTGAGCGTTTCGGAAGAAGAAGTCTTTTTCATCTTGCATCCTCCTTTTTGAACTGCGAATCGTAGATTTCCCGGTAAACTTCGCATGTCTTCAGCAGCGCCTCGTGCGTTCCGCGTCCGGCAAGCTTGCCGTCGTCGAGCACGAGAATCTCATCTGCGTGGCAGATCGACGCCGTGCGCTGCGAAATAATCACAACCGCCGGCTTCCACGAAAGCTCCCGCAGCGCGCGGCGCAGCGCCGCGTCTGTTGCAAAGTCCAGCGCCGACGCGCTGTCGTCCAGAATCAGAATTTCCGGCCGGCGCGCCAGCGCGCGCGCAATGGTCAGCCTCTGCCGCTGGCCGCCGGAGAAGTTTTTGCCGCCGGTCTCCACCTGATAATCCAGTCCCTCCGGCTTTCCCTGCACAACCTCCAGCGCTTGCGCGGCCGTGAGCGCCTGCTGCAGCTCCTCGTCCGTCGCGTTCTCATTGCCCCAGCGCAGATTCTCCCGGATGGTGCCCTTGAATAAAAGCGCCTTCTGCGGTACAAGGCCAATCTTCCGCCGCAGCGTTTCCAGGGGATACTGCCGCACATCGCAGCCGTCAACCTCCACGCTTCCCTCCGTCACGTCGTAAAACCGCGGAATCAGATTGACAAGCGTCGACTTGCCGGACCCCGTGCCGCCAATGATACCGAGCGTCTTTCCGTGCTCCAGCGCAAACGAAATCCCGCTCAAGGCCGGCGCGCCGCCGGTGGGATAGGTAAAGGTCACGTCGCTGAACTGTACAGCGGGCGCAGCCGCGTGTTCTTCCGGGTTCTGCGCGGGCTCTTCGAAACTGCTCTGCATGCCGAGCACGCCCGCCACGCGCTTCGCGCTCGCCATGGCCTTGGTCATGCTCAGAATAAGGCTTGCCATCTTGATAAGCTCCACGAGAATCTGCGACATGTAGTTATAAAGGCCCATCACCTGGCCCTGCGTCAGCGCCCCGGCATTCACCTGCAGCGCGCCCGTGCGCAGAACGGCAATGATCGCAAGGTTGATCATCACATACGTCACCGGGTTCAAAAGCGCCGAGATCTTGCCCACAAACAGCTGCGCCGACAAGAGCGTTCCGCTCTTTTCCTCAAACGCCGCAACCTCCTGCGGCTCTTTGCCGAATGCGCGGATCACACGCACGCCCGCCAAATTTTCCTTCGCCGCGCCGAGCACGCCGTCAAGCCGCCCCTGCACGCGTCTGTAAAGCGGGATGCAGCTGAGCATGATCGCAAACACCACCGCAAACAAAAGCGGAATGACCACTGCAAACACCCAAGCGCTCTTCGCGTCGATGGTGAAGGCCATAATCATCGCGCCGAACACAACAAACGGAGACCGCAGCAAAAGCCGCAGCGCAAGGTTCAGGCCCGTCTGCACCTGGTTCATATCGCTCGTCATGCGCGTCATCAAAGTCGACGTGCCGAGCTTGTCCAGCTCTGCGTAAGAAAGGCTCTGCACCTTCTGGAACAGCGCGTGCCGCACGCCTCCTGTAAAGCCGATGGCTGCGCGCGCGGCAAAATACTGCGCCGTCGCCGAGCAGGCAAATCCGGCCAGGCCCAGCCCCGCCAGCAGCAAACACCGGCGCACAACATAGCCGCCGTCGCCGCCGGCAATGCCGGTGTCGATAATCTCCGCCACAATCAGCGGCACAAGCAGCTCCAGCAGCGCCTCAAACAGCTTGAACAGCGGCCCGAGAATGCTCTGCAGCGTATAGGGCTTGAGATAAATTCCCAATCGCTTCATGTTTTGCTTCTCATCTCTTTCTACTTGGTTTGCACATCAAACGCGCCGCTTTGCACAATCTCGTCTATAATCACATCGGCAATCGGCGCTTTCATGGTGTTTGACAGTCCCGCCTCGCGCAGCGCGTCCGTCAGATAATAGTCCTCGTCTCCCATGCCCGCCACACGCAGATACGCGTCCATCGCGTCCGCCGGGTCTTCCAGCGACAGCGCATACAGCTCCAGCGCCGGGATGGCCGAAACGGCGTAACTGATATAATACATCGGCTGCCGGAAATTGTGAATGACGCGCACCCACTCGTATTCATATCCGTCGTAAGTCTGCTGACCATAGTCGGCATAGACCTCGCGGAAAATGTCCAGTAAGCGGTCTTTTGTGAGATTCTCCTCGGCGTAGACGCGCTGCTGGAACTCGTCATACATCGCGCCCTTGACCACGCCGTAGACCAGATTCAACAGCACCTGCGCGCGCAGAACCGGCGCGTCGCTGCCAAAAATCTCGTCGTAATACTGCAGGAACATCATCTCCATGCCCTGCGACTGCAGCTCGCTCAGATCAAAATCCGCCACGCCGTAAAGAGGATCCGACGGATGATAATAGGCCGCCAGCCAGTGACCAAACTCATGGTACAGATCCGTGAAATCATTGAAATTGCCGTAGGGGCAGTTGAAAATAAACGGCACGTCATAGCTGTACAGATACGAGGTATAGCCCGTGTAAAGCTTGTCGTCAGAATAGGAAATATCGTACAGCCCGTTGCTGAGCAGATAATTGCACGCGCGGTTTATTTCCGGGCTCATCCGCGCCGCGCCGTACTGAAGGCTCTGAAGAATGTTCTCTTCCGAACAGTCCAGCCGCTCGTCCACACCGCTTTCATACGCCGCCTGCGTCACAGCGTCCTCATATTGCGCAAGCACAGGCGCATAATCCTCCTTGGCCGTCTTCCAGATGGCCTGGGCGTCGGCCGGGGTATAGTCGCGCGAATAATAATAGCCGTAGGCGTAGTCTGCAAACGAGGCCGCGCCCTCTGCCTGCGCCATCTGATTGCGCACATCCACCAGCTGCAGATAAACTTCCGCCGCCGCGTCATAATCCATCTCGTCCTGCGCGGACAAAACGGCGTATTGCCGCTCGAGCTGCGTCTCTTCATTTGTCAGTGCCAGAGACTCTGCCGAGCTCTGCTCGTCATAAGCTTTGAAAAGCTCCACCTGCCAGGTGTCAAACTCCCGCCCCAGGCAGGACGCATTCTCGCCGGCAGAAATTTCATGCAGCGTCTTCTGGTACAAATCCACCGCGTCATAATAGACCTGCAGCTGATCTGTCGCCGCCTCTCCAAGCGCCTCATCGCCCGCGTCCATATCGCTCTGCAGTTCCATCAAGGATGCCGCCGTGTCAATAGACACCAGCATGTCATAAGCTTCCTGACACGCGCGGTGAAACGCCGCCCGGCTGCCGGACGCCGCCGCGTCGGTCAGCGCCTGCGCATAAGGCGCAAAGTCCTCCAGCGTGATAGGCTCGCTCTTCATATCCTGATAGGCGGTCTCTTCACGTGCAACCGGCTCAAAATATCCGCCTCCGGCGAGCGTTTCCACCGGCGCTTCGGCCGGCTTTTGCGCTGACAGCTGCGGCCGCGCCGCCTCCGGCGCTGCGCTCTCCGATGATTTTTCGCAGCCGCTCAGCCCCAGCACATACACCAGGCTCAGCGCCAGCGCAATGATTCTTGTCTTGATCTTCATTCCCTCTCTCCCTGTGCGTATGCTTCTTCGTTCAGTTCTCGTATTATATGCTATTTTCTGTGTCCTGTCCATCCGGAAAAGCAAACAAAAAGCGCGCGGAAGTTTCCCTCCCGCACGCTCACCGAAGCAAATCCCATATCCCTCGCTCCACCAGATTCTCATCTGGTATTTCAGCCTCGCAGAGTTCTGCCGCGCACGGCAGAATTAAATGTAAATCATTTTATCCGGCGGCTCCGCCGACCGGACTGGACAGCCGTTGGCGGCTTTGCCGCCTTACGGATGCTGCGTACCCCTTGCGGGTAAAAATACCGCTCGCCTCGCCAGTGTGGAAATTTTGCGCAAAGCGCAAAATTTATGCGCGCAGCGAGGCGCATCTCTTCTGCGCAAAAAGCGAATGCTTTTTGCGCAGTCTTATCCTAGCGCCGTCCACCGCTCAGACGTCCCAGAGCAGTCCGCCGTGTGGTCAATCGCCGCCTCCTGCAGATCCAGAAAATATGCCGCGTTGGTATCCAGATTATCCGAAAACAGCGGCATTCCGATCAAAAGATCTTCCAGCTTCTCCGGTTCTCTTCCAAGAATCCGGTTGAAAATTTCCGCAAGCTCTGCGCGCGTGATCGCTTTGTCCGGGGAAAACACGCCGTCGTGCAGGCCCATGACCCAGCCGTTTCCGGCCGCAAAGCTCACCTCCTGCGCCTGCCAGCCCCCGGCCAGCGCGGAAAGCAGGCCCTCTTTCTGCGCGCCCGCGCGGATGCGCTCCAGGATGATCGAAAGCTCCTCGCCCGTCACGCCGTCTTCCGGGCGGAATCTTCCGTCCGGGCCGCCCAGCATCAGCCCCAGCCGCGCCATCACGCAGACCGCAGGCTCGTACCACGCCTGCGCCGGGACATCCCGGAATGCGCTTTCCGAGTCTCCCGCCCGCCGCCTGGTTTCCTCCGGCAGCATTCTGCACAGAATCTGTGCCAGCTCCGCGCGCGTCACACACGCCTCCGGCCGGAGGCTGCCGTCCGGGAACCCCGCGAGATACGCGCCGTGAAACAGCTCCTGCGCCGCCGCGTGTCCGCTTCCGAGCAGACACAGGCAGGCCAGCACAATCCAAACCACTCTGATTTTTCTCATAGTATCCTCCGCTTCGCCCGGGAAGCCCCGGGATTCTGCACCAATTCTGGCACGTGGAGGCAAAAAAAGCGGTCGTCTTAGCGAAACTGCACGCGGTTTTTCTTCGCAAATTCCATCAAAAACCGCGCGCTTACACGCGCCGGTGCACCGACGGATAGCGCGAAGGGTCCGTATGCGGCAAAAACTGCGCCGCGACCATATTTTCCGGGAATTTTTCCATCTCGCCGAACTGCACATACTGCGTCAGCGCGCGAATCTTCTCCAGCCGCGTCCGGCACGCGCCGTCGAGCAGCAGGTGCTTCGCCCCGGCCAGAGACGAGTTCCCCAGAATCACAAATTTCTCCCGCGGAAGATCGGGATACATGCCGATCGTAATCGCCGACTCCAGATTCAAATGCGTCCCAAAGCCGCCGGAGAGATAGAATTTTGAAATTGCCTCGGGCGCAACGCCACTTTCATCGAGCAGCGTCGCCACCATCGTATACGCCGCCGCCTTGCAGCGGATAAACTCCAGCACATCGTCCTGCGTGAAGCAGAGCGGCCCGTTTTCACCCCGCGCATAAACAATCGCCTGCACGTTCTCATGCCGCGCCTCGTCCCAGACCGTCTTGATTTTGGGCGAGGCCTGCGCGTTCAGCGTGCCGTCGGCGTCTATCCAGCCGGAGAGAAAACCCTCCGCAATCAGATCGACAATGCCCGAGCCGCAGATTCCCTTCGGCGAAAGATTGTCAATCGTCTGAATGTGGAGCTGATTGCCGCCGTCAATTTTCACCGAGCAGACCGCGCCGGGCTCTGCGCGCATGCCGGATTTGCTGCACGCGCCCTCAAGCGCGGGGCCGGCCGCCCCGGCGCCCGCCAGCAGAAAATCCCGGCTGCCGAGCACCAGTTCTCCGTTTGTTCCGATGTCGAGAAACACGGAAATCTGCTCGCTCGTGTCCATATCCGTTTCCAGAAGGCCCGATGTAATATCGCCGCCCAGATAATTTGCAATCGCCGGCATGCAGTACACATTGCAGCAAAGCCCCAGTCCCAGCTCCTGCGCCGCGATGACACCCGGATCGTAAAACACCGGCGTATACGGGCTTTGGAACACGTGCCACGGGTCGCAGCCCAGAAACAGATGCATCATCGTCGTGTTCCCGCCAACCGTCATCGCCGCGATATCGTCCAGCTTGAGTGCCGCTTCTTCACAGCACGCTGCAATCAGCATCCGGATATTTTCAAGCACCAGCGCCTGCAGCCGCCGCAGATTCTCCCGGTCCTCACGGATGGAGAAAATGCGGTCCAGAATGTTCGTTCCAAGCTGCGTCTGGTCGTTGAGACACCCCTTTTTCGCCAGCGTCCTGCCGGACATCAGATCGACAAGCTCCATTTCAAGGTTCGTGCTGCCGATGTCGAGCGCCAGACCATAGACCGTCCCTGTCGTGTCGCCCGGCTGCACTGCCGTCACATCCAGACCCGGCTCCGCCGGGCTGAGCGTCAGCGTGATCTCATACGCTCCGCGCACCATTGCGTCCTCCAGCGCCTGCAGCACCGGAAGCGTCATGCGCACTTGCGGCATGCCGAGCGTCTGCAAAACCCGCTCGCGCCCCGCGCGAAGATCGTCCGGGCCCGGCTCCGGAAGCTTTATCAACCGTTTCTGCACCAGCGTCTGCATGCTGCTTCCCTCTTTCCACAAATCTGTTTTCGCCATAATCTTACCACAGGATTGCCCAAAAGCAAACGCCCAAAAATTTCTCTTGACAAATGCCGACTGAAGTGGTAGACTTCAGCCATACAAACCGTTGAAGAAGTGTGAGTAAGCAGTCACACCCCTGTTTCAGAGAGCCGCCGGTTGGTGCAAGCGCGGCACAGGACGATTGCCGAA
>CAKUCT010000081.1 GCA_934643765.1 uncultured Oscillospiraceae bacterium | reverse complement strand
GCAATAAGATCGTTGCAAATCAATTCAAACCAGAAAAACCTAGTAGGTAAGAAAGAGAGCGCTGTCAAAAACCGTAGGTACTACTTAGAAGCAGGCATTACATGCCTGGAGCTCAAAGGATTTCAAAAGGGCCGGAGCCCTTTTGTGTTTACGCGCCAGCGTAATAAGCAACTTCTTCCCGGCGGCTCGACACGGCGCTTCTTTGCGCAGCTAAGAAGCGTGGGGTCGAAAAAACTGGCGGGGTACCCGCCAAAAGATAAACTACCTGGCAGGTTCCTGCCAGAAAAAAGGAGAAAAAACTATGTGGTTCTGGCTTGCGATCATTGCCCTCCTGTGCTGGAGCGGCTCTGATCTGTTTTCGAAAATCGGCTGCCGTGACGCATCCGACAAATATGCGCATCTGAAGATGGTCATCGCCGTCGGCGTGGTCATGGGTCTGCACGCGGCCTATGAAATTTTCATCGGCGGCACGGTCGTCACCTGGAACGTCATCTGGACGTATCTTCCGGTTTCGCTTCTGTACATTTCCTCTATGACGCTCGGCTATGTGGGCCTGCGGTACATAGAGCTTTCCATCTCGTCTCCGATCTGCAACTCGTCCGGCGCGCTGGTGGCGGTTTTGTGCCTGCTGACCGGAACGCTCGACGAGTCCATCCAGGGCGCGATGCGCCTGGCGGTCGTCGGCGCGGTGGCCCTGGTCTGCATCGGCGTTGTCGGCCTCGGCGTGGTGGAATCGCGGGAGGACGACGAGCTGCGCCGCGCGCGGCAGGAGGCGTCCAACTACCGCTACGCAAAATCCTGGCTTGCGATCTGCCTGCCGGTGGCCTACTGCCTTTTGGATGCGGCGGGGACGTTTGCCGATTCTCTGGTGCTGGAGACGCTCAATGAGGACGCAGCCAACGCGGCGTATGAGCTGACGTTCCTCTTTGCGGGCATCTGCTGCTTTATTTATGTGGTTCTGATTAAAAAAGACAAGCTGGTTCCGAAAATGGAGGCGCCCAAGTACATCGGCGCCGCCTTTGAGACGGCCGGTCAGTTCGCATATATTTACGCCATCGGCGACAGCGAACACGTTGCGCTCGCGGCCCCCATTATCTCGGCCTACTGTGTGGCGTCTGTCCTCTGGAGCCGGATTTTCCTGAAGGAAAAGCTCTCGTGGAAGCATTACGCGATGATTCTGCTCGTTGTCATCGGCATTGTGATGCTGGGCGTGTTCGACATCTGAGAGGCATTCTGTGCAAAACAGACAAACCGCCGGAGCAGTCCGGCGGTTTGTTCATGCAATATTGCTTCTTTACATTATCACGTTAGTATGGTAAAGTATCACCATACTAAACGACACGAAAACAAAGAATTGAAATATTGGAGGAACAAAAAATGAAAAAGATGCTTGCACTGATTCTTGCATGTATGATGGTACTCAGCTGCGCAGCCTGCGCGGCCAAGACGGAAACCGCGGCCCCCGCGGAATCTTCGAACACAGAAACCGCCGCGCCTGCGGAAGAGCAGACAACCGCGGCAGAAGAGACGGAAGCGGCTTCCACCGAACAGACCGCCGCTGACAGTGACCTCGCCTATATCCAGGGCAAGGGCAAGCTGGTCGTCGGTATCACCGACTTCGCCCCCATGGACTATCAGAACGACGCCGGTGAGTGGATCGGCTTTGACGCCGACATGGCCAAGGCCTTTGCCGAGAGCCTCGGCGTGGAAGCGGAGTTCGTCGAGATCGACTGGGACAACAAGATCATGGAGCTTGATGCCAAGACCATCGACTGCGTCTGGAACGGCATGACCCTGACTGACGAAGTGACCAGCGCCATGGCCTGCTCGAACGCATACTGCAACAACTCCCAGGTCGTCGTCGTTCCTGCCGACAAGGCAGCGGACCTTCAGAGCGTGGACGCCTGCAGCGGCCTGAACTTCGCGGTTGAGTCCGGCTCCGCCGGCAAGGCTGAGGTCGAAAAGCTGGGCTACAGCTTCACCGAGGTCAAAGACCAGGCCACCGCGCTGATGGAAGTTGCAGCCGGTACCGCGGACGCAGCCGTTATCGATTCGCTGATGGCTGGCGCGATGGTCGGCGAAGGCACGGGCTACGACAGCCTGACCTACACCGTGAGTCTGAACGCAGAAGAGGGCGAACAGTACGGCGTCGGCTTCCGCAAGGGTTCGGATCTTGCAGATGCGCTCAACGACTTCTTTGCGGCCTCTTACGCGGACGGCTCCATGGTTTCCTGCGCGGAAACCTACGGCATCCAGGCGGCCCTGATTGCGCAGTAAGAAAAAATCTGGTATAGTAAACTCCATCTGGCGAGTTTCCGGTTTCCCCGGCGCAGGTTCTGCGCCGGGGAAACCCCATGCTTATGGGGGCCTCGCCCAAGGGCAAACTGCCCGCAATATAGAACGATTTTAAGGTAGGATATTTCCATGACGACGTTTTCTGAGCAGTTTCCCATCGTCTTTCAGGCGCTGAACGTTGGCTTTCTGCAGACGCTCAAGCTGTTTTTCATCACGCTCATCGGCGCCATTCCGTTGGGACTCATCATCTCGTTTGGCTCGATGAGTGCGTGGCGGCCGTTCCGGGCGCTTCGCTCGATGAAGGGTCTGGCGGAGTTCAAGCCCATCCGGGCCATTACGCGGTTTATCATCTGGGTCATCCGCGGCACGCCTTTGATGCTCCAGCTGCTGGTCATCTATTATTTCCCCGGTCTGGTGTGGAAAAACAACATCTGGGGCAGCGGCGAGACGGGCCGGTTCATCGCCTCGAGCGTGGCGTTTGTGTTCAACTACGCCTGCTATTTCTCGGAAATTTACCGCGGCGGCATCCAGGGCGTCCCGAAGGGGCAGCAGGAGGCCGGGCAGGTGCTTGGCATGACCAAAGGCCAGATCTTTTTTAAGGTGACGCTTCTGCAGATGGTCAAGAAGATTGTGCCGCCGATGTCGAACGAAATTATTACCCTCGTAAAAGATACCTCGCTCTCGCGCATCATCGCGCTGCAGGAGGTCATCTGGGCGGGCCAGGCGTTCATGAAGGGCTCGCAGGGGATTTCCGGCGCGATCTGGCCGCTGTTCTTCACGGGCATTTATTATCTGCTGTTTTCGGGCGTGCTGACGCTGCTGCTCGGCTGGGCGGAGCGGAAGCTCGACTACTTTAAGGCGTAAGGAGGCGCGACATGGCTGTATTGGACGTGCAGGGCATCTGCAAAACATTTGATAAGAATACCGTTGTGCTGCGCGGCATCGACTTTTCGCTGGAGAAGGGCGAGTCGGTGGCAATCATCGGCTCTTCCGGCAGCGGCAAGACGACGCTTTTGCGATGCCTGAACTTTCTGACAACGCCGGATGAGGGCAGAATTCTGGTAAACGGCGAAACACTTTTTGATGCGGACGATCCCACAACGCAGAAAGACAGCGAAATCCGCAGAAAACGGCTGCATTTTGGTCTGGTGTTTCAGAATTTCAATCTCTTCCCGCAGTATACGGCGCTGCAGAACGTGATGCTGGCAAGCGAGCTGCTGGCCAAAGAGCAGCCGGACTACCGCGCGCAGAAAAAAGAGATTCATGAGGAAATCTGCGCGAACGCGGAAAAGCTCTTGCGGGATGTCGGTCTGGGCGAAAAGATGCACCTGTATCCGCACCAGCTCTCCGGCGGCCAGCAGCAGCGTGTTGCCATCGCGCGGGCCCTGGCTCTCCGGCCGGATATTCTGTGCTTTGATGAGCCGACGAGCGCGCTGGACCCGGAGCTCACGGGAGAGGTGCTGCGCGTGATCCGCTCGCTTGCCGAGCAGAAGATGACGATGATCATCGTGACGCATGAAATGGCGTTTGCGCGCGACGTTGCCGACCGGGTTATTTTTATGGACGGCGGCGTGATCGTCGAGCAGGGGCCGTCGCATCAGGTCATCGAGCATCCGGTGCAGGAGCGCACACGGCAGTTTTTGTCGCGGTATGCGGAAAATTGAATGCATAATATTCAAATTACATACAATATGCGGCCAGGCGAAAATACATGCCTGGCTGCATATTTTCTGCATATTCGTTGAAATTATCGAGATTATACAAACTGACATGAATGCCGGACGGATAATTGTGCAGAATTCCATGCAAAAAGAACTTGATTTTTATGCATGAAGTGCGTATAATTATGACATCAAAAACAACCAAACATTTTTTGGATGGAGGAAAGAGAATATGAAAAAGATCCTTGCATTATTGCTCAGCGTTCTGATGGTTCTGAGCCTGGCCGCCTGCGCATCCAAGCAGGACAGCACGACGGAAACCAATACCCCGGCCGAAACGACCCAAACGACCGATACCGCGGCTTCGACCGAAACGGATACCAGCGCAGAGTCCGGAAAGACCCTGATTATGGCGACGAACGTTGCCTTCCCGCCGTATGAGTTCTATGAGAACGAGCAGCCCTCCGGCATCGACGTCGACATCGCGACGGCCATCTGCGAAAAGCTTGGCTACAAGCTGGAGATCATGGACATTGAGTTCGGCGCAATCCTGGGCGCTGTGTCCAGCGGCAAGGCGGACTTCACCATGGCCGGCCTCACCGTCACCGAAGAACGTAAGCAGTCCGTGGACTTCTCGTCCAGCTACGCAACCGGCATTCAGGCCATCGTTGTAAAAGAAGACTCCCCGATCACCTCTGTTGACGATCTCTACGCCGACGGCGCTGACTATCAGATCGGCGTTCAGCAGGATACCACGGGTGATATCTACTGCTCGGATGATTTCGGCGACGACCATGTCCAGCGTTTCAACAAGGGCGCCGACGCGGTTGCGGCTCTGGTGGCCGGCAAGCTCGACTGCGTGATCATTGACAATGAGCCCGCCAAGTCCTTTGTGGAAGCAAACGAGGGCCTGAAGGTTCTGGAAACGGCCTACGCTGTGGAAGATTATGCGGCGGCCTTCGCCAAGGGCAGCGAACTGACCGAGCCGTTCAACAACGCGCTCGAAGAGCTGATCGCCGACGGCACGGTACAGTCGATCGTCGACAAGTACATCTCGGCAAACTGATTCATATACGGAACGACAGCGCGGGGGCAGATTGCTTCGCTCCCGCGCGTGTTTCCATTGAAAGGAGGCGCTGGCTTTGAACGAATGGTTCGCGAAAGTCAAAGCGGAATTTATTCTGAACTTTATTGAAGACAACAGATGGAAATATCTCTGGAGGGGCCTTGGAAACACGCTGCAGATTACTCTGGCGGCGGTTCTGATCGGCATTGTCATCGGCACGGTTGTCGCGATTGTCCGCTCCACCTGGGACCAGAACGCCGAGCGCATGCGGCCGGGCGTAGGCAGAGGGCTTCTGAAAATTGCAGATGTGATCTGTAAGATCTATCTGACCGTCATCCGCGGCACGCCGGTTGTGGTGCAGCTGATGATCATGTTCTACATCATTTTCGCGTCCTCCAGAAACGGCGTCGGCGTGGCGATGCTGGCCTTCGGCATCAACTCCGGCGCTTATGTCGCCGAGCTCATCCGCGGCGGCATCATGGCCATCGACAAGGGCCAGCTGGAAGCGGGCCGGTCGCTCGGCTTCGATTATGTGCAGACGATGCGCTTTATCATCGTGCCGCAGGCGCTCAAGAACGTTTTGCCCGCGCTTGCAAACGAGTTTATTGTGCTGCTCAAAGAGACGTCTGTCGCGGGCTATGTGGCCGTGACGGATCTGACCAAGGGCGGCGATATTATCAGAGGCAGAACCTTCTCGGCGTTCATGCCGCTGATCGTCGTCGCGCTGATTTACCTGGTAATGGTCGTGTTCTTTACATGGCTGGTAGGAAAGCTGGAAAGGAGGCTTCGCAGCAGTGACCACTGATGTTCTGATTCAGGTGCAGGATTTACAGAAGCACTTCAAGGGCGGCAAGGCCGCGCAGGAAGAAAAAATCCGCGCGCTCGACGGCGTGTCGGCAGACATTCACCGCGGCGAGGTTGTGGTTGTGATCGGCCCGTCCGGCAGCGGCAAATCGACGTTCCTGCGGTGCCTCAATCTGCTGGAGCTTCCCACGGGCGGGACGATTCTCTTCGACGGCGTGGATATTACGGATAAAAACTGCAACATCAACCTCCATCGCCAGAAGATGGGCATGGTGTTCCAGCATTTTAACCTCTTCCCGCACATGACGATTCTCAAAAATATGACCATTGCGCCCATGCAGCTTCTGCACAAATCAAAAGAGGAAGCGGAAAAGACGGCGCTGGAGCTTCTGGGGCGCGTCGGTCTGGCCGACCGCGCGAACGCCTATCCAAGCCAGCTTTCCGGCGGCCAGAAGCAGCGTGTTGCGATCGTCCGCGCCCTTGCCATGCAGCCGGAGGTCATGCTCTTTGACGAACCGACGAGCGCGCTTGACCCCGAGATGGTGGGCGAGGTGCTGGAGGTTATGAAGGAGCTTGCCGAGAGCGGTATGACCATGGTCGTTGTGACCCATGAGATGGGCTTTGCCCGCGAGGTTGCCGACCGGGTGCTGTTCATGGCCGAGGGCAAGCTCATTGAAGAGGGTACGCCCGAAGAAATTTTCACCAACCCCAAGAGCCCGAGACTCCAGGACTTCCTGGCAAAGGTTTTATAAGAAAACTCCCTGCCCGGTGCTTCCGGGCAGGGAGTCTTAAACTGGCGAAAAAGCATTTGCTTTTTCGCCGGCTTTTGCATTTAGAACAGATGGACGTGAGAGAGGATACGGCGCTTTGCGCGGCTCTGGGCTGCGGACAGATGCAGCCGCAGCACGGCGGCGGTCCGGTCGTCCGGCGCGGCGGTATCGCTGCTGCCGACGACGCCGGAGGCAAGCTCACGCACGTTCAGCTCCCCGGAGCTTTGCAGAAAGCGTTCGGTCATATCCGGGTCCACGCCGTCGCTGGTCAGAACCAGCGCCTCGCCCCGCTGCAGGGAAATGCGGATGCACTCCGGCTTGTACCCCTGCCCGACGCCGAGCCCCGGCGGCGGCAGCGCGGAGCCGAGCTTCTGCACGACCCGGCCGAATTTTAAAAATGACGGGGCGGCGCCCCACTTATGAAGAAAACCTTCGGCGCTGACAAGGCTGACCTGCAGCAGATCGATTGCCGCAAAGCCGCCGCCGTCGCGCAGAATGTAGAGCCCGTTGAGCGTCTGCAGCGCGTCGTGCGCGTCGACGCCCGCTTCAATCAGCTCCTGAATCAGCGCGCTTGTGGCAAGAGCCTCGGCTCGGGCCTCTTCGCCGGTTCCCATGCCGTCGCACAAAAGCAGGTAATACCACTCGCCGCAGCGAAAGCTTGCCCCATAGTCCCCGGAGATGCTGGCCCCGCGCAGGCCCGTGGCCCGGAAGCCAAGCTCGGGACTGTAGCAGTCGGGCTGCAGCTGCGGCTGCGCGGGCTCACACAGAAGCTGCAGCAGGCGCGATAAAATCCGGTACTGGTCGCACACAATCCGGCGGCTTTCGGCAAGGCGGGACTGGTACTGCACTTTGGCCAGCTGTGTGGAAAGCGCGTCGTTGACCGCGCGCAGGAAGCTGTCAATATGGCAGCAGCGCGCGAGAAACAGCGGCGGCAGATCGTCCCGTTTTGCTTCGCCCCGGCGGAGAATGCCGCGCGAGGCGCGGCTGAGCAGACGGAAGGTCTCCTGCGCGTTCTGCTCCCAGCAGACGCTCCACTTGGCGCAGGTGCGGCAGATCTGGTCGGCGGCGCAGTCAAAAATGGCGGCGCTCTGGGGTTCCAGACCGCTGGCCGCGCCGCGCTGGAGATTGCAGGCAATGTCCCAGAGCGCGGAGGAAGCCAGACTCAGCGCTTTTTGCCGCTGCGCGGCAGATTGGCTGCCGTCTTGCGCAAGGAGCGCCTGCATGGGCCGCCAGAGCGCCAGCGCCATCATCAGGCCGAGAAAGACGCCCGGCAGAAATAAACTGTCCCACGCGCCGAGCAGCAGCGCGCCGAGAATGCACGCGGCAAAGTAGACCGGCGCGCGCAGGAGCGGCGATTTTGGATGGATGTACCGGCAGGCCGCCGCGGCCAGACAGAAAATCGCGGTGACGGAATAATCTGGCCGGAAC
>CAKUCT010000080.1 GCA_934643765.1 uncultured Oscillospiraceae bacterium | reverse complement strand
CTCAACAAGATCCTCGGCGAAGAGCGCGTGATCGTCTCCAACATCGCGGGCACCACGCGCGACGCCATCGACAGCTATTTTGAAAACGAGTTCGGCAAGTATCTGTTCATTGATACGGCCGGCATGCGCCGCAAGTCGAAGGTTGACGACGCGGTGGAAAAATATTCGAACCTGCGCTCTGTGTCCGCCATCGAGCGCGCGGATGTGTGCCTGATTCTGATTGACGCAAACGAGGGCGTCACCGAGCAGGACACGAAGGTCGCAGGTCTGGCGCATGAGGCGGGCAAAGCGTGCATCATCGTGGTCAACAAATGGGACGCGGTGGAAAAGGACACGAACACCATGCAGAAGATGACCGACGACATTCGCCGGGATCTGAGCTATATGACCTACGCGCCGGTGCTGTTCATTTCGGCCCTCACGGGCCAGAGAGTCGACAAGCTCTTTGAGATGATCAACGCCGTGTCGAACCAGAACTCCATGCGCATCACGACCGGCATGCTCAACAACATTCTGGAAGATGCGACCGCGCGCGTTCAGCCGCCCACGGACAAGGGCCGCCGTCTGAAGATTTACTATATGACGCAGGTCGGCGTCAAGCCGCCGCACTTTGTGATCTTCTGCAACGATTCCAGGCTGTTCCATTTCTCGTATCAGCGGTATCTGGAAAATCAGATCCGCGCGGTGTTCGGCCTCACGGGCACGCCGATCAAGATCACCATCCGCCAGAAGGGCGATAAAGAGGAAATCTGACAAATACGAATTCCCGGCAGAAAAACTCTGCCGGGAATTTTGCAAAAGGGGAGTGCGGGATGAAACTGGAACAGGCGCTCGTAACATTGAAAGACGGAACACAGGCGCTGCTGCGCAGCCCGGAAGTGTACGATGCGGAGCAGATGATCGCGTACCTGCGCCAGACAAGCGGTGAGACGGACTTCATGGTGCGCTATCCGGAAGAGTGCAGCCGGTCGCTGGAGGCGACGCAGGCGCGCGCGCAGGGGATTCTGGAGCATGGGCGGAATTTTATGCTCGCGGCGTTTATCGGAGGAGAACTGATCGGAAACTGCGGCGTCAACGCCATGGGCGAGCAAGCCAAATTGCGCCACCGCGCAAGCCTTGGCATTTCGATCAAGAAAAGCGCCTGGGGCCTTGGCCTCGGGACGATTTTAATCACAAGGGCGCTTGAGCAGGCGAAGGAAAACGGCTTTACGCAGGTGGAGCTCGGCGTATTTGCGGACAACGACCGCGCGCAGCGGCTTTACCGGAAGCTCGGCTTTCAGGAGATGGGCCGGATTCCGAAGGCGTTTTTCCTGAAGGACGGAACGTACCGGGATGAAGTGCAGATGGTCAAGTTCCTGACAGATTGACCTGATTGCGAAAGCATAAAAGAAACGGACAAGCCGTTTGGCTTGTCCGTTTGTTTTGCTGGAATTAGATAGCGCGCTCAACCTTGTTGGAACGCAGGCATCTTGTACAGACGTATACATGGCGCGGAGTACCGTCAACGATCGCTTTGACACGCTTGACGTTGGGCTTCCATGCACGGTTGGATCTTCTGTGAGAATGGGAGACCTTAATACCGAACGTAACGCCCTTGCCGCAAATATCGCACTTTGCCATCAGCTGCACCTCCTTGCCATTTGGAAATTCAGTTTTTGACGCCATAAAGCGCCGACAAATATAATAGCAGATGTCTTTCCAAAATGCAAGTAGAAATTCCAAGAAAATTGAAAAAAATTGCAGAGCCGTCAAACGGCGGAATTTCGCGGTTGCCAAAGCGGTAAAATGCGGATATAATAGCCACAAGTACGGCGCTGCGCGCATGGCCGCGTGCTTTGCGGCGCAGCAGGAGAAGAAAGAGAGGAATGCACCGATGGCATCGACCTATTCCGTCCTGTTGTCAGAGCTTGTCAACGAGTTTGGACTCAGCTTTTTTCATAAATCCACGGATTATGAAAAAATCCATGTCACGGTAGACGATATCAGCAGACCGGGCCTTCACTTGGCCGGTTTTTTTGACCACTTTGAGCCGATGCGCGTGTATGTCTGCGGCACGGTCGAGATGGCGTATCTGCAGAAGCTGTCGCATGAGGAACGGATCATCATTTTTGACCACTTCCTGTCCTATAAAATTCCGGCCCTGATTATCGCAAGAGACTATCAGCCGCTGCCGGAGTGTCTGGAGATGGCGGAAAAGTATGATGTGACGGTACTCGGCTCCACGGCGACGACGTCATACGTTGTATCCAGCCTGATTACCTATCTCAAGCAGGCGCTGGCCCCGCGCGTGACGCGGCACGGCGTTCTGGTCGAGATTTACGGCGAAGGCATCCTGATCAATGGCGACAGCGGCATCGGCAAGAGCGAGACGGCTATCGAGCTTGTCAAGCGCGGCCACCGCCTGATTGCGGACGATGCGGTGGAAATCCGCAAGGTTTCCTCGCGCCAGCTGGTCGGCACTGCGCCGGAGGTACTGCGGCACTATATTGAGCTGCGCGGCATCGGCGTCATCAACGTCGCAAAGCTCTTTGGTATGGGCGCGGTCAAGGTGGACTCCAACATTGACCTGATTATCAACATGGTCCCCTGGCGCGACGGCGAGGCATATGACCGGCTCGGCATCGAGACGCAGTATACGGAAATTCTTGATGTGAAGGTTCCGTCGATTACGGTTCCGATTACGCCGGGACGGAACCTGGCCGTTATCTTTGAGGTCGCGGCCATCAACAACCGCCAGAAGCGCATGGGCTATAATGCGGCGCTGGAGTTTACGGAGCAGATGAGCAAGTATTTCGCAAATAAAGACGACTAAAACGTTATCCCAAAAACACTGTTTTTTGGATAAAAGGGATGGGCTCGACTGCGAAGCGAAACTCTACGAGGTTTTATGATGGGATGGCGCACGGCTTTTGCCGTGCGCCATTTTTGCGCGGGAAATTTAAAAAGTAACTGTATCATTTCCACGTGCTTTGTGATATGATATTAAGTGAGAAATTGTCCACCCGGAGGCGTTTATGATCGACTGGAAGGAAATATCGAAAGAAATCCGGCAGCAGCTCCCAGCTCTGAAGCTGCTGGAAGAAGAGCCGCTTGGAAAGCACACCTCGTTCCGCATTGGCGGCCCCGCGGCGCTCATGGCAATGCCGGCCACAAAGGTGGAGCTTGCGACGCTGCTTCGCTTCGTGGCCGCGCGCGGAATCACGCCGTACCTTCTTGGCGCGGGGACAAACGTGCTTGCGCCGGACGACGGGCTGCGCGCGCTTGTGATCTGCACGAAAGACGCGCTGACCGGGATTTCTGATCTGGGCGGCGGAAAAATCGAAGCTTATGCCGGAGAGACGTTGGCGAAGACGGCGGTTTTCGCGCGGAATCTGTCTTTGACGGGCCTTGAATTTGCCCACGGCATTCCCGGCACGGTCGGCGGCGGTGTGTATATGAACGCTGGCGCTTACGGCGGGGAAATGAAGCAGGTTGCGGTTGAAACGGAAGTTTTGACGATGGACGGAGAAACGCGCATGCTGCGCGCAGGCGAGCAGGGTTTTGGCTACCGCACGAGCGCGTTTGCGCAGATGCGCGCTGTGATTGTCCGGACCGTTTTTCAGCTGGCGCCGGGGGACACGGAAGAAATTTCTGCGCGCATGCAGGAGTTGATGGAAAAAAGAAGAGCCTCACAGCCGCTGGAGCTGCCGTCTGCCGGCAGCACGTTCAAGCGCCCGGAGGGCGCGTATGCAGGCGCTCTGATTCAGGAAGCCGGGCTCAAGGGAACGCGCGCCGGCGGCGCGTGCGTGTCTGAAAAGCACGCGGGCTTTGTCGTGAACACCGGCGGGGCGACGGCGGGCGATGTCAAGGCGCTGATTGCGCTGGTACAAAAGCGGGTTTATGAGACCTCCGGGTTTACGCTGGAGCCGGAGGTGCGCATCTGGTAGGAGGAAGCGTATGCAGTTTATCATTATTTCAGGACTTTCCGGCGCGGGCAAAAGTAAGGCCGCGTCTGATCTGGAGGACCTTGGATTTTATTGTGTGGATAACATGCCGGCGGAGATGATTCCGCAGTTTGCGAGCCTTTGCCTTGCGACGAAGGGGCGGTATGAAAAGGTGGCGCTGGTGACGGATGTCAGAAGCAGCATGACGTTTGAGTCTCTTTTCCAGTCGCTCGACAAGCTGGATGAAATGCACCTGGAATACGCCATTTTCTTTATGGAGGCGAGCACCGAGGTTATCATCAAGCGCTTTAAAGAGACGCGCAGGCTGCATCCTCTGATGCGCGGCGGTACGCCTGTCCTGCAGGCTGTGGAGCGCGAGCGGCAGCTGATGGAGCCCGTGCGCAACCGCGCCAGCGCGATCATCGACACCAGCAATCTATCAACAGGCAAGCTCCGCGGCGTGCTCATTGATCTGGTTGCAGGCGGTATGCGCGAACGGGCCATGCACGTAACGGTGCTCTCATTCGGCTTTAAATACGGCCTGCCGCTGGATGCTGATCTGGTGTTTGACGTGCGGTTTTTGCCGAATCCCTATTACATACCGGAACTCAAAACGCAGACGGGCCTCGATGAGCCGGTGCGCAGCTTCATCTTCCAGTATCAGCAGACGAAGGATTTTCTGGAAAAGACGGAAGATCTTCTGGCATTTTTGCTGCCGAACTATGTAGACGAAGGGAAAACAGATCTTGTCATTGCCGTCGGCTGCACGGGCGGGCAGCACCGCTCGGCCTGCATCGCAAAGGAACTCTGCGACTTTATTTCCAAGCGCGGCTATGCGGCAAGCCTCAACCACCGCGATATGGAACGCAGCAGAAGGTGATGGCGATGGCTGGAACAGAGATGGAAAATATTCGGCTGTATGAGCCGAAAAAGCGCATGCCGCGCATTGTCGCCATCGGCGGCGGACACGGTTTGTCCGCGATGCTGCGCGGGCTCAAGCGCTACAGTAAATTCATCACCGCCATTGTTACCGTCGCAGACGACGGCGGTGGCTCGGGCATGCTGCGAGAAGACCTTGGCATGCTCCCGCCGGGCGATATCCGCAACTGCATCATGGCGCTTGCCAACACGGAGCCGACGATGCAGAAGCTGCTCAACTACCGCTTTACCGACGGAAGCCTCGCGGGCCAGAGCTTCGGGAATTTGTTTCTCGCGGCGATGAACGGCATTTCAGGCTCTTTTGACGAGGCCGTGCACCGGATGGGAGACGTGCTTGCCATTACGGGCCGGGTTCTTCCGGTGACAAATCAGGATGTGCATCTGGAGGCGGAGTTTGACAACGGCTCACGGTGTCTTGGCGAAAGTAAAATTTTTTACGCAAAGAAGCTCAACGACTGCCGCATCCGGAAAATCCGGCTCGTGCCGGAGCATCCGCAGCCGCTGCCGGACGCATTGGAGGCGATCGCCGAGGCGGATGTGATTGTGCTCGGGCCGGGCAGCCTGTACACGAGCATTATTCCGAATTTTCTGGTCGACGGCATTGCCGGTGCCGTATCGCGCGCGCGGGCGCTCAAGTGCTATATTCTGAACATTATGACGCAGGACGGCGAGACGGACGGCTACACGGCAAGCGACCACATCCGCGCGATTTTCGCGCATGCGGGCGAGGATGTCATCGACGTTTGCATTGCAAATAACCGCAAGGTTTCAGAGGAATTTCTTGAGCCGTACCGCAAAGAGGGCGTGCAGCAGATCATGGCGACGGCCGAGGAAGTAGAGAAGCTCGGCGTTGCGCTGCGCGAATTTCCGATCTGCACGCCGGGGCGCTATATCCGGCACAATCCGGACGAGCTGGCGCGGGCAATTTTGTCCGTCTGGCAGGAATTCAGAACGTTTTAGAATTCAGAATTGCCGCAGGCCTGTGGCAATGCGATAGAAAACAGGAGGCAGGTATGTCATTTTCCTCCAATGTCAAATCAGAGCTCTGCAAGGATGCACTGAGTAAAAAGTCCTGCGCGCTGGCAGAGAGCTATGGCGTGCTGCTGTACTGCAATACCTTCAGCGCGCAGGAAATCAAAATCATCACCGAGAGCCGCGACTTTGCGCTGCGGCTTCCGAAGCTGTTCAAAAAAGCCTTCGGTGTCGGCTTTGACACGGAGCCCGGTCCCGGCGAACGGGGCAAGCTGGTGTTCAGCATGACAGACGAGCTGAAGCTGGCGCGCGTGTTTGACGCGCTGCAGATGGACCTCAAGTCCAGTCTGACGCTGCATGTGAATTTCGGAATGCTGGAAGATGAGGCCGACTGCATGGCCTATCTCAGAGGCGCGTTTCTGGCGGGCGGGTCGGTGACGGACCCCACCAAGCGCTATCATCTGGAGATGACGACGTCACATTACAAGGTCAGCCGCGAGACCTGCGCGCTGCTCATGGAGTGCGGGTTTTCGCCGAAGGAGCTGACGCGCAGCGGCAACAACATTCTGTACTTCAAACAGAGCAATTACATTGAAGATTTTCTGACGGCCATCGGCGCGCAGGTTTCGGCGATGGCGATCATGGAAGCGAAGGTCGAAAAGGATCTGCGCAACGGCGTCAACCGCCGCGTCAACTGCGAGACGGCGAACTTAACAAAGGTCGTCGACGCATCCATGGGACAGAGCGCGGCCATCCGCGCGCTGCGCGACGCGGGGGAGCTGGAAAAACTGCCGGGCAAGCTGCGCGAGACGGCGATGCTGCGGCTGGAGAACCCGGAGGCCACGCTGCAGGAGCTGGCAGAAATGCTTGATCCGCCCATTACAAAATCGGCCATCAATCACCGCATGCGCAAGCTGCAGGAGCTTGCGCGCACGCTGGAAGGAGCGTAAACGATGAGCTTTGTGCATCTGCATGTCCACTCGGAATACAGCCTGCTTGACGGCGCGTGCCGCATCGCGGAGATGATGGACAGAGTCAAGGAGCTCGGCCAGAGCGCCATCGCGCTGACCGATCACGGCGTGATGTACGGCGCGGTGGATTTTTACAAGGCCGCCAAGGCCGCCGGCATCAAGCCCATCATCGGCTGCGAGGTCTATGTCGCGCCGCGCACGCGCTTTGACAAGGTGCATGCGCTGGACAAAGAGGCGTACCATCTGGTGCTGCTGTGCGAAAACGAGACGGGCTACCGGAACCTCAGCTATATGGTCTCGCGCGGATTTCTGGACGGCTTTTATAACCGGCCGCGTGTGGATATGGACTTGCTGCGCGAGCACCATGAGGGCCTGATTGCGCTCTCGGCGTGTCTGGCGGGCAGACTGCCGCAGCTTCTGATGCACGGAGACTATGAGGGCGCGAAGAAAGCGGCGCTGGAGCATGCGGAAATTTTCGGGCCGGAGCATTACTATCTGGAGCTGCAGGATCACGGTCTGCCGGAGCAGCCGTCTGTCAACCAGCAGCTGGTCCGGCTCTCGGAGGAGACGGGGCTTCCACTTGTTGTGACGAACGACGCGCATTATCTGCGCCAGGAGGACGCCAAAATCCAGGACGTTCTGATGTGTATCCAGATGGGAAAGACCGTCGATGATCCAAACCGCCTGAAATTTGAGACGCAGGAGTTCTATCTCAAATCCGAGCAGCAGCTGCGTGAGCTTTTCCCGTCCTATCCGGAGGCGATTGAAAACACAGCAAAGATTGCCGAACGCTGCAACGTGGAGTTCACGTTCGGAAAATATCACCTGCCGGAATTCAAGCTTCCGGCGGGCTACGACTCGCTGACCTATCTCAAGGAGCTCTGCGACAAGGGCTACAAAGAGCGATACGGCGACGCGCACCCGGAGTACCGCGCGCAGCTCGACTATGAGATTGATATGATCGACAAGATGGGCTTTACGGATTACTTCCTGATTGTCTGGGATTTCGTGAATTTTGCGAAAAGCGCGGGCATTCCGGTCGGCCCGGGGCGCGGCAGCGCGGCGGGATCGATGGTCACGTATACGCTGTATATCACGGAAATTGACCCGATGAAGTACGGTCTGTTCTTCGAGCGGTTCCTGAACCCCGAGCGCGTGACGATGCCCGATATCGATATGGACTTCGGCGACACGCGGCGCGGCGAGGTTGTGGACTATGTGCGCCGGAAATA
>CAKUCT010000079.1 GCA_934643765.1 uncultured Oscillospiraceae bacterium | reverse complement strand
CCCTTGTAGTTCGTGCTACGTCCCGAAACGCGGTGCAGGCCCTTGACGGCCATCACGTTCTCCGGAATTGCCTCACAATAAAAATACTCCTTCCACTGGTCGGCCATCACACCGCCGGCGGCTCCCACTGCTGCTCTGATCAGTCCCATATCAAAATCTCCTTTTCTGATTTCTGCATCTCATATCAGGTGAAAGCGCATCGTAGCATACACAATCTGCCTTTCTTTCAGTGTACCAATAATCAGCACCCCCGTCAAGAAACTTCTTGGAAAAAACAAGCACGCCGCAGCATGCGGTGTGCTTGTCTTTGTACATGATTTTGGCGTCAGCTGACAAGGCTACAGCATAAATAATGCTTCCCGGACCACTTCGCAGACCGTCGGGTGCGGAAAAACGATTTTGTCCAGATGCTCGACCGGAAGCCGCGACCAGACCATCATCGCCGCGCCGTAGATCATTTCGGAGGCATACGAGCCGACCAGATGCACGCCCAGCACGCAGCGGTTTTTCCTGTCATAAATCAGCTTGCAGAACCCGTCTCCCTTCGGATTTTCCGCAAGGTACCGCCCGGAAAGCTTCATCGGCGCGCGGACAACCGTGATATCCAGCCCCTTCTGCTTTGCCTCCTGCTCCGTCATGCCGACGCAGGCGACCTCCGGCGTGGTGTAAATGACGGACGGAATGACCGAATAGTCTATCTTGTCCTTTCGCTCCAGCATATCGTTGACGGCGACCTCCGCCTCGCGATATGCAGTATGCGCCAGCATCAGCTTGCCGTTGCAGTCGCCGATGGCCCAGACGCCCGGCACATTTGTGCGCAGCTTCTCATCTGTCACAACTGCGCCGCGCTCGAGCGCAAGACCGATCGTCTCCGTGCCAAGCCCGGACACATCCGCCCGGCGGCCCGCCGAGAGAAGCACCCGGCCGCAGGCCACCTCGTGCCGCCCCGCGGCGTCCGAATACACGACGCTGTTTTTTGTGACGGCCTCAACCTTCGCGTTCAGGCAGAACTCCATGCCCTGCTTGCGATACGTCTTCATCAGAACCTCACAAATTTCCGGGTCTGTCGCTCCGGCGATCTTCGGCATCATTTCAATGACTGTCACCTTCGTGCCGATGGAGGCAAAATAGCAGGCCATCTCGAGACCAATCACGCCGCCTCCGATGCAGACCAGAGACGAAGGCTGCTCCTTGAGGGCCAGAATTTCGCGGTTTGTCATCACAAAGCCGCTGGCCATTCCCTCTTTTACGCCCGGAATCGGCGGCACAACCGCACTTGAGCCGGACGCCAGCACCAGCCGCGGCGCCGCCAGAGTATCATCTCCCGCCGCGACGGAAAACAGCGCGCCGTTTTTCCCCAGAATCCGGCCCTCCGCCCGGAAGACCGCGACGCCGTTCGCCTTCATCTTCGATTCCACGCCGCGCACGAGCGTTTTCACAATGCCGTCCTTCCGCTCAACGATCTTTCCATGGTCCACCGTCACCTGCTGCGCCGAGACGCCGTAGTCCGCGCCGTGCAGGGCGGCCTGATACTGCTTGGCGCAGTAAAGAAGGCTCTTGGTCGGGATGCAGCCCTCATTCAGGCACGTTCCGCCAAGCGCACGCTTTTCCACCAGCGCAGCCTTCATTCCCGCCTGCCCTGCGCGCTCCGCGCACAGATAGCCGCCCGGGCCGCCGCCAATGATAATCAGATCAAATTGCTGCATAGATATGCTCCTTATCATTTTATTTGCTCCCAGTTTATCATAGCTCTCTGCCGCGGGGAAATGCTTTTTTCAGATATCGCTATTCTGATTTTGTTATTTTGTGTTGTATCATGTTGTTTTGCAGCCTGATGTTCCATTTCTTCTTCCTGTTTACCGCTGAAAAATCCTGCCTTTTGCGCGCAAAAAAGTCCCCCGGAAGCAAAAGCTTTCAGGGGACTTGTTGTTTTTATTGGGCTTCTTCCTCGCCCGTCTTCCGGCACAGCTGCGCGATGGCCGAAACCACCTGGCTGATCTGCAGCGGCTTTGACAGGTGCGCGTTCATGCCCGCCGCCAGGCAGGCTTTCGCGTCCTCTTCAAAGGCGTTTGCCGTCATGGCGATGATCGGAATTGTCTTCGCGTCCGGCCTGTCCATGGCGCGGATGGTCTTCGTAGCCGTCAGGCCGTCCATCACCGGCATCATGATGTCCATCAGAATGGCATCAAAGGTTCCGGGCTCGCTCATCGCAAAGGCAGATACCACCTGCTTGCCGTCGTGCACGGTTGTTACCTCTGCGCCCTCGTCGTGCAGCAGAACCTGCGCAATTTCCGCGTTCAGATCATTATCCTCGGCCAGCAGCAGCCGAAGTCCGCGGATGCTGCCCCGCTCCGCCGGTGCCTGCTTGCGTGTTTCATCGGGCGGCGGAGCAATCTCCAACGGGATGGTAATCACAAACTTGGAGCCTACGCCGACCTGACTTGTGACGGTAATGCTGCCTCCCATCTGATCAAGCAGATTCTTGACAATCGCCATGCCAAGACCCGTACCCTGATAGACGCTGCGCGCGTCGTTTCGCTCCTGGGCAAAGGGGTCAAAGATGTGCTCCAAAAATTCTGCGCTCATGCCAATGCCGGTGTCTGTAATCGTCCAGCGATAGGTGCAGATGCCGTCATGGTCGTCCAGGGAATCGACAATCGTCGTGATCTTGCCGCTCGGACGATTATATTTGATGCAGTTTCCGTAGATGTTCAGAAAAATCTGCCGCAGGTGCACAGGGCTACCGTAGACATAAGGATATGGAATCACAGACTTTCCCTTTTCATAATCCCACTCCAGTCCTGCTTCCACCGCGCGGCCAACAATAATCGTCACAATATCACGCGTCAGATCTGCCAGGCTGATATACTCGTGTGTCAGCACGGTGTTCCCGTCCTCAAGCTTGCTCATCTGCAGCACATCATTGATAAGAGACAGCAAATGATCCGCAGAAACGAGCATCTTCTCATGGTTAGCCCGGATCAGTTCCTTGTCGTCAAAATGCGCCTCGTCAATCTTCAGAAGGCCTACAATGCCGTTAAGCGGCGTGCGGATGTCGTGCGACATGCGCGAAAGGAAGTTGCTCTTGGCCGCGTTTGCCTTCTCTGCCTGCTGCGCAGTTTTTTTCAGTTCCCGATTCTTGGCCTCCAACTTCTCCGTATATTCCTTCTGTATGACAACCTGCCTTCGTTCATAGCTTTGCTCTGTCCGCCACAGCAGCATATGTCGCACCGCAAGCAACAGCATATAAATAGCCAGTACGTATAGCATGCTACTCGGTGTCGTCGCAAAAACATTACGCTCCGTCATGTAGGCATATATATAATAGTTCTGACTTTTGTCCATCAGTCCAAAGCTGCGTGCCGCCGCAAAACGTTTCTCCTTCGTATGCACCAGCTTTTTCCTTGCTCCCCGCTCCATAATATAGCGGAGAATTGTGACGTCCTCGGTATTTGTTCCAACCAGTGCTTCGTTATTTGACGCAACGATTCGGTTGCCGCTGCTGATAACAACCGTACCATCGTGCGCCAAAGAATACCCGCTGACCAATGACAGGATTGAATTGTTGAACTTCTGCGCATATTCCGTGGATGTACAATAGTAACCAATTATAATTCCGGGTTCATCTGCTCTGCCAACCGCGGCCAAATCAATATACGACTCGTCATCATTGGTCAGCCGTACCGCGTATGTCTTTTCCCCAAAAACCATGCAGTCCATTAACGCCGCTTCATCCACGCGCACAAGAAGCGCTTCTACCTCAATTCCCGTCTTATCTACACACGCTGCAATGTTCCCGCTCTCATCAAGCAGCACAATGCCATCCAAATAGGTGTCTGCCACCAAGGTCTGGAGCTGCGCCTCATCAGCGCCGCCCTCATACTCCAATCGCAGTTTGACCTGCTCCGCGCTTTGCGTCACGCGCAGCAAACTCTTGGCCTCAGATGCCAGATCGCGCATCTGACTTTCGTTGCACTGTTTCTTCATATACTCAACCGTGGTTGTCAGCTGCGCTTCTGCAGATGAGATATCTGCGTTAGACGCAACCACAAACACAACCGCCAACAGCGCCACGCCAAACAAAATCTCAAATGGAAGGATCCATTTCCATTGAAATGCGTGTTTTTTATTTTTCATTTTCTTCTCCCAGATATCTGTCTGCGTCCGACAAATATTTGCTGATTATTTCACGGATTGTTCCGTCGGCACGCATTTGCTGCAGTACCTTTGTCAATTCTGTGTTAAGCCCTCGCGTATCGTCAATATCAAACGCCGTTCCCAGATTCACCGTCAGCAAAGGCTCATCCAAAATCCGGAACTCCAAATCGCAATCTGACATAAATTGTTCCACCGCAGTAGCGTGCGCGGCAATGGCGTCGACATAGCCTTTGCTCAAAAGCATAAAGATGAGATCACGTTTCTGCACAGAAATGACCCTTCTCAGCTGTGGCAAATTCTCTGCATGGCTTCTCAGAATATCCTCCGGTTTTGTTGTGGATTGAACCGCAACGGTTTTGCCCGCCAGATCCTGCAGCGTATAAATATCGCTGCCCGCATTAACTGCAACCACCTGAAGGCTTTTCATATATGGTCCAGCCCAGTTATATTCCTCTTCACGGCCGTCCATCGTAAAGCTACTCCAGATGCAATCAATGTCTCCATTATGCAGAAGTTCTTTTTTCTCCTCCCAGTTAATGATCGTAAATCTGGGGTGATATCCCATTCTTCCAAACGCTTCCGTCGCAAGTTCAATGTCAATTCCAGTCAGGTTTCCGTCCACATCCACATAGGAAAACGGCGGATAGTCGTCGCACCCGACGGTAATAACCGGCTTGACCTTATTCGGCGCAGTCTCGGCCGTGTCTTTGCCGCTGCAGCCGGAAAGTATCACCGCCAGCAAAAGCGCTGCCAGCAGCAACGCCATATATTGAACCCGGAAGGCTGCCGCCCGTACCGTCCTTGTTTCCTTTCGCATAAATTGTCTCCTCATATCGCCGCAATCGCCAGGCGGTTCCACGCCGCGCCTTGTGTGAAAAAACCGTTAAAATTCAGTCTCATTATATGCAAAACCGCACGTTTTTTCAAGCAGGATTTGCCGCCCCAGCACCCCTTGCCGTCCCGGCTGCACATAAAATAGCCCGGCCCCGGAAATTCCGGGGCCGGGCTGCGTTTTATGTTTCTGATTCTGCTCTTAACTTACTTGGTCAGGAAGCGGTGGAGCATAACGGCGACCTGTGCGCGCGTTGCGTTGCCGGTGGGCTGCAGCGTGGTGGCGGTCATGCCGGTGATGTAGCCCTTGCCGATGGCCCACTGCATCGCGGTGGTGGCGTAGGAGCTGATCTGCGCTCTGTCGGAGTAGCCGGTCAGAGAGCCGGTGGCCGTGGGGCTGCCCATGTAGCGGTAGAGGATCGTTGCGATCTGCTCACGGGTGACGTTGGCGTCGGGGCTGAACGTGGTAGCGCTCGTGCCGGTGACAACGTTGTTCTTATAGGCCCACAGAACGGCGTTGTAATAATAGTCGTTCTTGATATCCTTGAACGGGTTCGTGACGCCGGAGACCGAGGGCTCGCCTGCCGCACGGTACAGAACCGTCACGAGCATTGCACGCGTCATGGACGTGTTCGGGGAGAACTGGGTACGGGTTGCGCCGTTGAACAGGCTGTTGTCGGCCATGAAGTCGATGGAGTCTGCTGCCCAGTAGCCGGTGTTGTTGTAGGTGATATCGGTGAACTTGTCGGAGACCGTCTTCTGCTTGACCGTCAGCTTGATCGTGCCGTCGCCGAGATCAGTGTTGGACGAAGAGTAGGCGGTGTAGCCGATGGAGACCGTGCCCTTCACGCCGCAGACCGGCACGAAGTAGACCTTCTCGACATCGTCCTGCGAGCTGCTGGCATCGATGTAGAACTTATCGGTGTCCTTGACCTCGCGGTCATACTTCGCGATGGTGGTGTAGTTGTAATAGAGCTTGCCATCGCTGGCCTTCGGCAGATCGAACTTCACGTAGGAGACGTTTGCGTACTCAGAGACAATCTGATCGACAGCGCCGGAAGTCTTCATCGTTGCGCCGGAGGAAGTGACAGAGGTGCTGGTTTCGTTGGTATCGAACTTCACCGTGCCAACTGCCAGAACGTAGCCGTCGGAATCATAAGCTGTATAGCTGACGGAAGCGCTCGTGGAAGAAGTCTTGACATAGACGTCAGAGAGCTTCTGGCTGGAAGAAGAGCTCGTCGAGACATAGCACTTCGTGTCGCCGATGGTGGTCGTGGAGCTGGAGGACTTATAGAGCGTGCAGCTTCTCGGGGTATCGAACACGATGTAGGAGACCGATGCGCTGGAGCCCGCGACCGTCGTCACAGCGTTCGTGATGGAGCTTGCCTTGATGGCAGCGCCGGAACCAACGGACTGCTTGATGTCAGCGGCCGCCGCCGGATTGACATTGATGGTCACGCTGCTGGAGTAGGTGTACTCTTTGTAGGCGATGGAGGCGCGGATGGTGATCTTCTCGCCGTTTGCGGACTTCGTGCCCTTGGTGGTCACGGTCGCGCTGTTGCCGCTGCCGGAGATGGTGGCGATGTTGGAGCTCAGGGTGTTGTCGCCCGTGTCAAGCAGCTGCCAGGAGAAGGAGGTGTTGGACACGGCGCTGCCCTTGTAGTACAGCGTTGCCGTCGCCTTGGGCTTGTCGCCGATGGTATAGGTGCTATTGGTCTTGTCGAGCGTAATGCTCACGGTGTAGTCTCTGGAGACAGAGACGGTTACAGCCTTGGACTCCGCGCTGCTGCTCGTGCCCTTGTTGGAGGCCGTCACTTCGCAGGTGAAGCGGTACTCCGTGGAGCTGTCGACGGATGCCTTCGGAATCGTGTAGGTAGCGGTGCTGCCGGTTGCGCCGGTGATGGCCTTGCCGTTGGCATACCACTGATACTTGATGTCTGCGTTGGACGGCTCGACGGTTGCGTTGGCCGTCAGACGGATGGTGTCGTTTTCAACGGCAACCGTCTTGTTGGCGGTAACCTCAACGTTCGTGACAACCGCCTCATCGGTCAGACTGACCGTTGCGGTAACGGTCGTGCTGACACCGGACGCATAAGTGAAATCACGCTCGCCGTCGCTGGTCATGGCCTGGCCGCGAACCTTTGCGGTATCGCCGTTAATTTCCGCAGAAACCCATTCCACGGGGATGTAGATATTGCTCTTTCTGCCGTTGGCATCCTGATAGGTACCAACAATCTGCTTGTACATCGAGTTGGCATTCATGCGGGCAACGACCTCGGCCTTCGTGCCTCTGCGGACGGTGGCCGTCAAATCGCTGACAGGAATCTCAACAATGGTGTAAGACGTTGCGGCCTTGTTGACGCGAATCTCAACAGAAGCATAGGTCTTGCTGCCGATCTTCACGGAGATGGTTGCGCGGCCGGCGGCCTTGGCAATCACGCGGACCGTCTCGCCGGTGGCGTCGCCCGTATCTGGGTCAATAGACCAAAGGTAATGCCATTTTCCATTGCTGTCCTTGTACATGTCGTCTTTGGTGGGTTCCTCAAAGTCGACAATATCCGCATTAGACGTGGACCAGACAGCAAACGCTGCGCTGCCCTGGTTCTTGTAAGGTGTGACAGCTGCCATCATGGACAACGTTTTATTGACGCCAATTTCCTCAACGCTCAGAACGTCGTCCGTATCATAGTCTCTGATCTTGACTGCAGTGATGTTGCTGATGACCTGCAGCTCAAAAGAAGCGCTGACGCCATTGAGCGTGCCCGTGATTTTAGTTGTACCCGCGCCGAGAAGCGTGAACGTTGCGGTGCCCGCGTTGTAGCCGCTGACAACGGCAACAGAGGAATCCTCAGAACTCCAACGGGTGTTGGAAACATTGCCCATCGAAGAGGCGCTGGCAACTGCCGTTACCTTCAGCGTACCGTCTTCCAGAGCCACGCCGTAGCTTGCGTCCGTATCGCCAGTCTTGGCAATCGTGGTGTTGCCGCTCTTCAGCGTCAGGATGTTCGCGTTGCCGGTGATGATGCCGATGCTCTTGCTGACTGCCGTGTGGCCGGTGCCCTTGTC
>CAKUCT010000078.1 GCA_934643765.1 uncultured Oscillospiraceae bacterium | reverse complement strand
CAAGTATGAAGAGGTTTACACCACCACTTCCGAGACCCAGTACCTGGTTCACAAGATGGACGGCACCTATGTCTCCTACACTGGCTACAAGAACGTTGAATCCCTGATCGCTGATTACTGCGAAGTGATTCCGAACGAAGACAATCCTTCTGTTGCTGATGTTGTCTACCTGTGCAAGAACGTTTCCTTCACCAACAGCAAGTTCGTTGCATATGTTGCAAAGGGCGCTGACGTTGCTGGTGTTGAGGTCAAGGAAGACGGCGAGACCTACTACCTGCTGAAGGCTTATGTCGACGGCAAGGAAACTGAGCTCTATGTCTCCAGAACTGACATGCACGACTACTTCGATGCTAAGACCTCCGGCAAGTTCAACAAGGGCTTCTTCGAGCTCCAGTATGTTGACATCGACGAAGTGACCACGGTTCGCCCGGTCAAGGGCCCGGCTACCTACACTGATCCGGCACTTGATACCTTTGATAACAAGGTTGGTAAGAACCTGAACACCTCCTACAAGGGCGTGTACTTCAACGGCACTGTCCTGAAGGTTCAGACTGCAACTGCACCGGACGTTTTCGCAAGCTATGCTCTGGCTGACGATTGCGCTATCTACGGTCTGTACACGGACGTCTACGGCGACACCAAGGTTGTTGAGACCAGCGTCTCCGAGATCGAAAACCTGTACGAGAAGAATGTCGATACGACCACTGGTGTTCATTGCTTCCGCTTCACGCTGAACAGTGATGATCAGGTCACCTCGATCTACTTCAACCTGACTGAGAACGACTAATCCGAACCTTTTTCAGTTCAGATTGAACAACTCCTAAAAAACTCCCCGGGGCTTGCCCCGGGGAGTTTTCCTTTGCCTGACCAGGGTGGCGGAGAAGCTTCAAAAAGTTTTGAAATTTTTCCCTGGTACCTCTTGACATTTCACCAATTTATGGTACATTATAAGTGTATCAAACCTGTCGACTCATTTATGCGTGGCGGCGGCCGGGGTGTGGCCCGCGTACACACCCCGGCCTTCGTCTGTTCTTTTTGTTGTTGCGATCTTGACATTTTAAGGCAATCGGTCTATACTGAATACATAAGGGAAGTGCTACCGGCAAACGGGTGGCTCCCCATGAGTTACAAGAAGTAACCGCTGGTTTGCGAGTCCGGGCGGTTACTTCTTTTTGTTGTAAATACTTGACAATCTGGCTTTTTCGGTCTATACTACATATAAACAAGGGTGCTACCGGCAAACGAGCAGCTCCCTGAATTGCGATTAAGAAGTAACCGCTATCTTTGGGACGATGGGCGGTTACTTCTTTTTGCTGTTACTAACCTTTATAACGAGGCTGATAACGCTGACCAGTAGAATACAAAACTGGAATAAATCCGAGTATGTAACCATAGTCGTAGCCCCCCTTTCTGTTTGTCGGAGGGCACAAAAAGACGTTTTCCCTCCGCATGACGCGGTGGGAGCCGCCCGCTTGCCGTTTATCGGTAGCACCATGTTTAAATTACCATATTCTGACGCAAATTGCAAGCCTTTTCCTGCTTGACATTTTCGTAGCATGCTCTATAATAAAAACAGAAAGGCTCTGCCGATAAGCGGCTGGCCTTAAATGGAATCTATCTTAAAGCAAGATAGCCGCATCCTTGGCCTGGGGCGGCTATCTTACTTTTATGGTGCATATGTAGAGCACAAGTGCAAGACATATCAGAAACCTGACAATGCGAAGCATCCGTTTCCGCCACATCAGCATCACCTCCCGCTTTGGGAAGTGCCAGCCGCCTACCGTATATCGCAGAACCTTTCCGGCCCTTTCGGGCAAATTCATTCTACTTGATTTCTCAAAATCTGTCAATCCTTATAAAAAAGCGCCTCTCACACGGGAGGCGCTTCTTTTTTACAGCAAAATCATCGCATAATCATAAATCTTACACCCGGCGGATGGCAGCGTCAGCTTCAGCTGCGCGCTCTGTGCCCCGGCCGGGATGGCAACCGTATAGCGCCGCAGGACGCAGCCCGTGCCGTTTGGCAGCTGATCGGCGGTGGAAGATGTCTCGCTCGCCGTCGTATACGCCCCGGCGTCAAAGCGCAGGCCGATCTGCGGCTCGTCCGCGCCGGTGTGCACCAGAAGCTCCGCGCGCGCCGCGCCGCTCGGGACCGCGGCGGCGTTCATTACGGCTGCGCCGGTGGTGTAGATCTGCGGGATAATGGTCAGGTTCATCGTGGAGAACACGAGATAGCTGACCGGCATGTCCTCAATCCAGAGCATCATATCATATTTGCGGTTCGGGTCGATCAGATAGTCGACCGTGAAGCCGACCGCGACGTCCGCGCCGTCGTACTTCATAATCGTGCCAAGGCCGGTCTCCAGCAGCATTTCGCCGGAATTTTCGTCCCAGAGCGAGAGCTTGATGTGCGCGGTGGTATTGTTGAGGGCGGTGTTGAGCGTTTTGATGGTCAGCTTCGTCAGCTGGCCATAGGCCGCGGGCTGAAAATCAAACAGTTTCAGCCACTGCTGCTTTGTGCCGAACTGGCGCGAGACGTTGGATGCCGGGAACGCCGTGCTGCCGCTTGAGGCGGTGCCGCTGGCGACCTCGCCGCCGGACAGGCCCGCCGTCAGCAGCTCCAGACAGCCGCCCAGATGATAGAGATTTTCGTAGCTTGTCATCTGCGCCGTGTCGCGGAACGCGTCGACCGAAATATTCTGTGCATACGCTGCGTGGCCGCCGGCGTGCGCCTGCGCCGCCATGAGCCCGCCGAGATTGATGAGCCCCGTCTCCGCCAGCTGCAGCGCCCGGCCGCCGCTGGCATCGAGTCTTGTGAAGTTGTCGTTGACCTCCGCAAGACTTACCGGGTCCTCCGGCAGCCACGTGCAAAGGCCGAGCTTTTGTGTTCTGGTCATAAAAAATCCTCCTGTAAGTTTTTCGGGATACACCCTTCTACTTACAGGAGAAAATGAAACCTTTGTTGCACGCATCTGTGCAACGCGCCGTCAGGTTATGACAAATCCGCCGTTCACGGGCAGAACCTGCCCCGTGACAAACTCCGCGTCGACCAGATACGCCATCGCCTTTGCAATATCCTCCGGACGCCCGAGCCGCTCAATCGGCGTCTGCTCGCGCAGACTTTCCATGACCTCCGGCGCGACATTGGCGCACATGTCGGTCTGAATCACGCCCGGCGCCACGCAGTTGACGCGGATATGGCTCGGCCCGAGCTCCTGAGCAAGCGCCTTCGTCAGCGCGATCACCGCACCCTTTGTCGCTGAGTACCCAGCCTCACACGACGCGCCGACCTGGCCCCACATCGAGCTGACCGTCACAATCGCGCCGGCCTGCTTCTGCAGCATTCCCGGCAGCGCCGCGCGCACGCAGTGGAAAATCCCGTCGACGTTGACGGCGAATAGCCGTCGCCAATCCTCCGGCGTAATCTGGGATAGCAGCCCGTAGTGCGCAATGCCCGCGTTACAGATGAGCGCGTCCAGCGGCGGCAGCTGCGAAAACGCTTCCTGCGCGGCTTGTTCCTCCGCCACGTCGCAGCAAATTGCGGCCGCGCCGGTCTCGCGGCTGAGCGCCTGCGCCAGATCATGGCTCTGCCGGTATAAGAACCAGACGTGCTCGCCCCGCGCGGCAAACAGCCGCACGGCGGCTGCGCCGATACCCCGGCTTCCGCCGGTAATTAAAATGTTCATCGCAAAAATCCTCAGACAAATCGCCCTTTTCCCGGGAAAAGGGCGATCAGATTATCTTCTTCTGGTTTTGGTTTTATGCTCGGAATACTGACGGATTGAGGACATCTTGCTGTCTGACTCCGACATGAACTGCTTGAGCATATCGTCAAACGACTTCTGCTGCGGCTGCGCCGGCTGCGGCCGCGCGCCGGCAGAACGCTCGGACGGAGCGCCGCTGCGTGCGCCATTGGAGGCAGGATTGAAGCCGCCCTGACGCGGACGGGAGAATTGCGGCTTTGCCGGAGGCGGCAGGGTGCGCTTGATGGAAAGATTCGTTTTGCCGTTTTCCTTGCTGATGATCATGACCTTCACATCCTGACCCTCGGTCAGATGATCGCGAATGTCATTGACATACGCATGGGCAATTTCCGAAATGTGTACCATGCCTGTTGACCCATCCGGCAGCGTAATGAACGCACCGAATTTGCTCAGACTTTTGACCTTGCCGTCTACAACTGCTCCAACTGTAAGCTCCATATGTTTGTTTTGTTCTCCCATCTTTTTCTTACCAACGCGCCGGGCGCGATCAGTCGCTCACGTCAAAAAATACGATATCTCCCTCATCGACCATGCCGAGCTTATCGCGCGCCACTTCTTCGACGCCCGCGTCTGTTCCGAGCGCGTCGATCGAGTCCTGCAGACGGTTGTTTTCCTGCGTGGTTGCGGCGATGCTGCTGTTGAGGATGGCTTCCTGCTCGTTCTTTTCGTTGATCTGCTTGCGCAGAGACACCAGGGTAACAGTAGCGTACACCACCAGAATCAGGATGACCAACTTCACCAGAAGTGAAGATTTGACGAATTTCATGCTGCGCCCGGCCCCTTTCTGAATCTGCGCGGTGACTTGGAAATATCTTATCGATAATTGTACCCCATTTTTTGCATCTTGCAAAGAGGTTTTTTGAAAAAAATGAAATTTTTTTTGCGGCGAAACGCACGGGCTGCAGGATTCTGCGCAAAAGCCGGCCAAGCAACTGCAAAACCGAGCCCACCGCACGCAAAACCAGGGGGCTGAGCGTCAGAAAATAAGCAAGTGCCCCCAGGCCCATTGCCGGAAAACAGAACAGCCGGAAAAGCCCCCGCCCCGGATAGAGCGCAAAAGCAAGCAGCGACAGCAAAACCGCCAGCGAAAACAGCAAGTCCGCCGCAAGACAGACGGCGGGAACCGCCCTACGCAGCGCACGCAAAAGGTCATAGAAGAAACTCAGCAAAATGCCAAGTCCGGCGGCCAGAAAGAACTGCGCCGCCTGAAAACTGACCGCCAGCTCCATCAGCCGAACAGCCGCGCAAAAAAGCCGCCTGCGGGCGCCGCGTCCTCATAGTTCAGCGCGTCAATGGTTCCATCCACCAATACCTCACCGCCGTCCAGGCGCAAAAGCTGCAGGTGCAGCTTTTCCCCGCGGACGATCAGAGTACCGCGCGTGGTTGTCAGAACAATGGTATTTTCATCAAAGCTTTCCACTTCGATCACGCCGGTCATGCTCAGCCGTGACCGGCTGTCAAGGTGAAGCTGATGCGGCGCTTCCAGCGCAGCCTGCTGCGGATTTGTCATGGGCAATCATCCTCCCTCGCTGTATAATTCAGTATACGGCGGCAAGAGAAGGAATATGACAGCCAGGCGGCAGCATAGACGCTGCTGTTTGCGCGCTTAGCCCGGAAGAATCTCGCGATACATGGCGGATGCGTCGTCTTTGCGCACCGCGTCCGCAACGGCCAGCACCTCCACGCAGAGTGTGCGCGCGCCGAACTGAATTTCAATCCGGTCGCCGACCTTCACGTCATAGCTTGCCTTTGCGGGTTTGCCGTTGACGTTGATGCGGGCATTGTCGCAGGCTTCATTTGCAACCGTCCGGCGCTTGATGAGCCGGGAAACCTTTAAATATTTATCCAAACGCATAGTGTAATCTCCTGAACAAAATCGGGAAAGCCAAGAGGCCTTCCCGATTTCAGCATTTTAAACCTCATAGCGTTTCGTCCAATCGGGCGAAACAAAATAGAAATCCATTTTACAGACAAAAGCGCGCGCCGGGGCGCAATTTGACCTTCAAAAGTATGGCTTTCTGAATGTCTTAAAACGGGAAAGCAAGTTGCTTTCCCGTTTTGATCTTTACTTGCTGATCTGATCCTTCAGCGCCTTGCCGGGCTTGAAGACGGGAACGGTGGTAGCCGGGATTTCGATGGGCTCCTTGGTCTTGGGGTTGCGGCCCATACGAGCCTCGCGGGCCTTGGTCTCAAAGCCGCCGAAGCCAACGAGCTGGACCTTCTCACCCTGACACAGCACTTCGCTGATGGTGTCGAACGTGGCGCTGACAGCCTTCTCGGCATCCTTCTTGGACATGCCGCACTTCTTGGCGACTTCTGCAATCAATTCGGTCTTATTCATGGTAGTTCCTCTTTTCATGTAATGATAAAAAATTCAATCGGCAGCATCGCAGTCCTGCACGTGCTTCTGCGCCGCCCAGAGCTGCAGCAATTCCTCACGAGAGTAATCCTCCAGTGACCGGCCGGCCTGCCGCGCGGCCGTTTCCATCGCGGAAAAGCGACGGATAAATTTGTCACAGGCCCGGTGGAGCGTCTGCTCCGGATCTGCCTGCAAAAACGCAGCCGCGTTGACTGCGGCGAACAAGACATCGCCAAGCTCCTCTTCCGGATTTTCACCGGCATGGATGGCCTGACGCAGCTCTGCTGTTTCTTCTGCTAGTTTGTCCAGACATGCATCTGCCGATTCCCAGACAAATCCGCATTTGGCGGCTTTTTTCTGAATTTTTTCGCTGCGCCAGGTAGCGGGCAGCGACCGTGCAACATCGCGCATGGTATCTGAGGTCGTGGTCTGGCCTTTCTCCTGTTTTTTTACCTCGTCCCAGCTCATGGCTTTGCCGCCGAAGAGCGCGGGATGGCGGAAAATCAGTTTTTTGCATTCTGCGTCGCATACATCGTCCAGCGTGAAGCGTCCTGCCTCGCGCTCGATGTCTGTATGGAACAGCACCTGCAGCAGAACATCTCCAAGCTCTTCCTGCATGCGCGCCGGATCATCCAGATCGAAGCCCTCACAGGCTTCGTAAGCCTCTTCCAGAAAATTTCGCCGGATGGACAGATGCGTCTGCGCGCCGTCCCATGGGCAGCCGCCCGGGGCCCGCAGAAGCTCAACAAGCCGTAGAAGATCAGCAAAGTCATAGCGATCTTTGCTAGTAAAATTTATCATAATTTGTCCTCTTGTGCAAGGCTTAATTTCAACTTTTTTTGCGAATTCGTAAGATCTTTGCGATTTTTTCACCCTTCGGAAGCAGCATGCAGTCCTCATACGTCACACAGCGCAATGCGATGACCAGAACCGCGTACAAAACCACCGCAAACACCAGTGCGGCCATGCACGCAAGCTTCCAGGAAACGGCCGCGGCGAGCGCATGGTAGACCATCCAGGTCGCCGCGCCCATGAGAACAGAGGCCAGCAGCGGGCGAATGAGGTTTCCAAAAACAGCGGGCCGAGCCTGAATATGCTGTCGCATGGAGATCAGATCCATGGCCGTAATGGCGATGTAGCAGATCAGCGTACCGATCGGCGCGCCGATGATGTTGAGCGCCGGCTGGCCGACAAGGATATAGTTCACAATGATTTTCACAATGCCGCCGATGAGCATGTTGATAACCGGCGTAATCACGTCGCCGTGTGCCTGCATAATCGCGTTGAGCAGCAAGACAAGCGAGTTGAAAATGACCGCAAGGCCCAGAATGGCCAGCATCGGCGTCGCCAGCTGGATTTTATCCTCCGTATAGGATGCGCACAGAAGCCGGATGATGGGCTCTGCCATCACAAACAGGCCCGCTGCGCACGGCATGGCGATCAGCGCCATCGTCCGCACGGCGGATTCCGAAGTGCCCTTGGCCTCGCGCAGATCTTTTTTAGTGAGCGACGCGGTGATGGCCGGGATTACGGCGATGGTGATCGTCGGGATAAACGAGCAGGGGAGTGCGAAGACCGTCTGGCAGAAGTTATAGATACCCTTGGCGGAGTCCGCCATCTTTTCGGTCCAGGCGAGCGCGCCGGTAAGTCTGCGCATATAGATCATCGTGTCGAACAGGTTAATGATCTGAAGCCCGGCCGAACCCAGTGTAATCGGCACGGCAATGGCCAGCAGCTCTTTCATGGTGCTGCGGTTGGACTTTGCTTCACCGCCCGCCATGGAGAGAATCTGGTTGGACTGACGGAATTTGTGGTGCAGATAAATGACCGAGATCAAGCTTCCGATTGTGACGCCCATGATCGCGCCGCCCGCGGCGAGCGTAATGTCGCCGTAGCTGGAGGCGCTTTCGCCCGGGGCCAAGACAATGCCCTGCGCGCGCACGGCGGCCTCACCCGTCCGCTTC